>CAYLJT010000200.1:0-11245 GCA_964383995.1 uncultured Polyangiaceae bacterium | reverse complement strand
TTCGTGATGGCCCACCTGTCCCACGCCTACCCCGACGGCTGCAGCATCTACTTCACGTTTGCGGGCAGCGCGCCCACGCCCCGCGAGGCCGAAGCCCACTACGACGAGACCTGGCGTTTGGCCCTCGACGCCGCCATCGCGGCGGGCGGCACGCTCTCTCACCACCACGGCGTCGGCCGCAGCAAGGCGCCCAAGCTGGGTCGCGAGCTGGGCGCAGGCGTCGACGTCGTGAGAGCGCTGCAAGGCGTCCTCGATCCCAAAGGCATCATGAACCCGGGCAATCTGTTGCCGCGCGACAAGCCCGAACGGCTCGCCGCGCCCCCGATCGGCGCTCCCGTCATCGATCTTTCCTCCAGGCTCGTCCACGCGCGGGGCGACGCGACCCTGCTCGAAATCGAGAGGTCGGCGCGCCAACTGGGCCTCTCGTTGGGGCTGGATGCCAGTCTGGACAAGCAGGTTACACTGGCAGCTTGGATCGAAAACGGCCTACCGGGAGCGCCCAATCCCCTGCTCGATCCCGTCGATCACACGATCGCGGGCTTCACGGCGCAGCTCCGCTCGGGCACCGAGCTCACCGTCCGACCCGCCCCGCGGCGGGCCGTGGGACCTGACTTGTTCGCGCTCTTCGCGGGGACGGCTGGTCAGGCAGGAACGGTCACCTCCGCGTGAGTAAGGCTCCACGACGGCCACGCGCCGCGGCCGTTGCCCTTCGCGTGGAAAGCCGACCCTGCGTTGGAAGGCGACGAAAAGGCGTGGATCGAGCGCATTTTGGGGGCGGCGGCGGGGGTCGTGTAGGCGGCGCTGGTGATGGCAAGGTATCGTCCGAGCTCGCCGCGACGACCACCACAGCGACCCGTCAGCGGCTGTAGTGACGAACGAGGGCGCTGAAGCGCTCGTGGCTGCCCGGCTCGGCCGCGAAACGGCGTTGAAATTCCAGCTCGACGGCGCGAAACGCTTCTTCGGAGAAGATGCGGTAGTGGGCCAGGTGCTCGGCCATTTTGTGGGGCTCCACGGCCCTCCTCGCGCACAGCCAGGCGTATTGTTCCAGGGTCAGGGCAGGGCGCGGCGGTGCCGCCTGCGCGGGGACTGGGGTCGCCTCCGGCTTGGGGGTGAAGGGTAGACCCGAGCGCGTGCCCGACAGATCGGAGCGCGGCGGGGCAGGGACGTTGGGCACCTGGCGAAAGGGCAGACCCTCGGTCTCCGGGGGACCACGGCGGATGGGGGAGGGCGCTGGGGGTCCGGTGATGTCCGACTGGAAGGGCAGAGCCGACGCGGGCGCCTTGGGGACGTGGAACGGCGACATCGCGGCCTGGACGGTGGCACCTGCGTCGAAGGCGGGGGCGGACGGCATGGCCACGGGAGGTGGAGCGACGACGGGGGGCGCGGCGACGGGAGCCCTCGGAGCGGGCAGCGGAGGCGGCGCGGCGGGCGTGGCCACCGGAGGCACCTGTGCCGTGACGGGAGACGGGGGGGAGAACGGGACGGCGGGGGGCGTAGCAGGCGCGGCGGGCGTGGCCAGCGCAGGCATCGGTGCCGTCCCAGGAGGCGCGGCGGAGAACGGCAGCGCCGTCGAGGTCAGGTTTGTCTCGGACACGGGGGGCCTCGGCGCGGAGGCCTGGACAAATGGCAAGGCGCTGGTGTCCGCGGGTCGCTCGGCCGGCGGTGAGCTGCCGGGCGGCGAGGGCACGAGCCCGCTCGTGGCAAATGGCAAGGCGCGCAGATCGGCGGGTAGGGAGAACGCCATGGTTCTTTTCATGCCTACCTTGCCCTGGGGCAACGACTTGGCGGCGGCGGGGCGCGCCTCGCGCGCCATGCCGAACATCCACTCGCCCACGGGCAGGCCCGCCGCCGACACCCGCGCGCGCAGCTCGCCGAGATGACCCTTTTGCCTCGCCACCCAGTCGTGAGGCGAGAACGGCGACACGATGCCCGAGGCGATCCAAAGCTCGAGGGCGGCCTCGGGGCGGCGCGCGGGCGGCGTTTGCTTGGACTCCAGCTCGTCGACCAGGTGCAGCGCAAAGAACGGCGCGCCGCCGCGGTAGCGCACCTTGGGGTCGAAGCGCGCGCGGTTTTGCCGAATCCAGGTCTGCCAGGTGGCCGGGTCGACGATCACCTTCTCCACGCGCCGCGTGGGCATGGGCGGCACGTCGGTCAGGTCGATCTCCGGGGGAATCTCCACCTCCCACGGCTCCTCCACGATTTCACGCAGACCGGCGCCAGTGATGCGGTCGAGGGCCTCGGCGGCGGCCTCCACCACGAGCTCGTTGTCCGAGACAAGCAAACCCACCAGCGCGTCCAACGCGCCAACGTGACCGAAGCGCCCGAGGCCGCGTACGACCAGCGCGTCCGGCGAGGCCGCGACGAAGGTCAACAGGGCTTGCAAGTCGTCTTCGTGGCCGCCCAGGCAAAGCAGCCATGCCGCCGTCCGTTTTTGCTCCGCATCGCCGGACACCGCGAGGATTTGCCGCAGCAGGGTGCGCGTCGGACCGTGCCCCCTCTGCATGGCCGCCTCGGCGGCCGCCGCGAACACCGCGTTGCTATCGGTGCGCGCCAGGACCCCCTCCAATACATCGAGCGCCTCGTCCCGCGGGCCCACCGCGCCAAGCGCGCGCGCCGCGTGCTCCGCCAGCTCCACCCTGTCCGAGACAGCGAGCTGGGCGGCCACCTCGAAAGGTAAGGTTTGGCGCAGCACCAGCACCTCCAGCGCTAGCGCGCCGAGCGCCGTACGCGGCCCCGCGGCCAGATCGATCAGCGCTCCGTCGATGGCGGGGTTGGGGGCGAGCCACAGGCCATCCACCCACCCTGGGTAGGTCTCCTTGGCGCTCTGTTTCAAGGTCGCTATCGCGGCGTCGACGGTGTCCCTGCCTTCGATGGAGCCGAGCACCAGGGCGACCGCGAAGGCGCGCCCCGGATCCGGAGCCTTGGCTTCGGCAAAGAACAGCGACACGAGAGGTAAGGCGGCGCCGCCCACGCTCGCAAAGCAGTCCAGGTTGTCGAGCAGCCGTTGCTCGAAGGGCGCCTGATCCAGCCACGACTCGATGGCGTTCGGCTTGCGCAGATCGCTGAGGATGGCCATGTCTTCCAGGCAGTCGCGTCCGAGACGTCGCAACATCTCGGCCTCTTCGAGTGCAGGCTCGTGCAGGAAGATGGGGTCGAGGGCGTCACCCCCGCCCGGGTCTTCGGCCTTCTCTTGGTCGAGCTTCTTTTCCAGACCCGCGGCGGCGCCCGCGAAGGCCTTCAGCTCTTCGACCGTCTTCGGCGCCTTGAGCTTCTGCGCGGGGGCAGGCTTCTCGGGCGGCGGCGCCAACGGGTCGAGGGACAGCTCGGGCACCAAGGGTCGGCGCGCAAAGGCGTGCAAGGTCGGCGTGCCGATGCTCGCGCGAAATGGCTTCTCTTTGGGGGCCTCTTCCACCACCTGCCCGCCGCGCAGCTCCATGCGCCGCGCGAGCTGCTCTTGCGCCACGGCGTCGGCGCCGAGGCGCAGCGCGGACGCGGCAAGGTCCAAACTATCGAGGGCCTTGCCGAGGGCGAGGCACTCCGAGCGGTCTCCCGAGGCGGCCAGCAAGGCCCGAGACTCGCGCACCAGCGCCAACCCCTCGGACAGCCCGTCGTAGTGAACCGGCGCGAGCACGTCGCTGTCGAGCACGGCATACATGTTCTGCACCGCTCGACGCAACCTGTCGCCGAGGGCCTTGCGATCCATGTCGAAGGGGATGTCGGGGATCCCGAACAGCGCCTCTTCCACGGCATGTTGCGCGATGGAAGCCGCGTTCTTGCCGGGCTCGGCGCTGTCGTCGGGGCGGGGCGAGGCATCTTTTGTCATCGTTCCGGATCCTCGCTTACCAGCATGGCGCCCCGCTCCGGCCCCTCGGAGCACGCGCAAATCAAGGCCAGATCGCCGGGCGCGCAACGTGTCTCCCATTTGGTGGTGGCGATGGCGACCGCGATGGCCACCCCCGCGGCGCCGAGGTCGCCGGCCTTGAGCAGGGGTTGCTCCACCTCCAGATCGGGCGCAAACGACTCGAACGCCCGCGCCATGACGTAGCTCTGTTCGTCCACCCGGTGTCGCTCGTTGACCACGTCGTTGAGCACCCAGGGGATGCGTCGGGACTTCGGGCCCAGCACAAACACCGCCTGACGCACGGCAGCGGTGATGCCATGTCCGAGACAAGGTTCTTCGGAGCCATAAGGATGGGGCTCCGTTTCCATGGCTGTCGAGAGCACCTGACCACGCTTCGGGAGCTCCCCTGCCCGACTGCGCTTGGCGAGCACCACGAAGCCCGCGCCCTCCCCTGGAATGAAGCCGTTTTCGGTGTGGGTCGAATGCAGGCGCAGCTCGCGATCGAGCCACTCCAGCGCGTCGGGATCGAAGAAGGTGTCGATGCCGCCGACCACCACCGCGTCGTGGTTCCCTGCGCGCAACAGCTCGACGCCCTTCTGGAAGGCGAGCACGCCGCCACCGCGACAACCGAAGACCATGCCCGAATGGCCGTGGTCGATGGGCACCCGCGAGCGGGCCTCCAGACCCTGGAGCAAGTGACCTGGAATGCGCGGGTCGAACCCCGGACGGTTTTTGGCTGGCAAGGCGACGATCACCGGCAAGGGCTTGACGTTTTGCGATTTTTTACGCTCGGCGGCGAGCCAAGGGAAGGCCGCCTGGGTGAGGGCTGGGCCCCCCAGGGCAACCAGGCGTTCGAGGCCCATGATTTGGTCGCCGATGGAAGGTAGGCGGCACAGGCTCATCGGCTCGCCCACCCGATCCACCAGATACGATTCGCGCGGATCCATCTTGTTGGCGCGCAGCGCCATGGTCACCTGCAGCGCCGTCAAACCGTTCGGCGCGCGCGCGCCCACGCCCACGATCACCGCGTCTGTCAGGGGCAAGGGAGTGAGCGCAGGGTCGGTCATAGGTCAAGGTCACCCAGCTCGTCGAGTTGCTGCTGGATCTCTTCGTTGTCCTCGGCGTCGAGGGCGCTAGCGGCCTTTTTGGCGGCCTTGGAAGCCGCCTTCGCCGGGGCCTTCTTGGTCTTCCCTTTGTCGGCAGGCGCCTTTTTCTTCGAGCCGCCTCCGGCCTTCTTGAGCGCCGAGAGCAACTTGCTGGCGGAGGGCAGGTCGTCGAAGCCCATGGCCTTTTCGCCGGCCGCCATGGCCTCGATCTGGGGTCCGTGGGCCACGTAGCCGAGCTTGAGCAGCGCCCGCGCCACGTAGATGACCACATCGCGACTGGGGTCCGCGAGGACCGGGACGAGGGGCGCCGCCTCGCCTTTTTCCACCTGCTCGTCGGCGAACGTAAAGCGCTCGTCCGAGTCTTCACCGAACGGGCCGGCGTCGTTCTTGGCCAGTTGCGCAGCCAATTCGGCCCCGCCCTCGAGAGCAAAGATGGCGTCTTGCCGCGCCTTACCCCACGCACGAGACACCGCGGGATCGATGGGAGAGTCTTCGTTGGCCCACTTGGGCGCCTGGCGCGAGGCAAAGGCGGCGTAGGCAAGGTTGCCCTGTCCGAGACAAGCGGCGGCGTGAGCGCGCCGTTGCTCTTCGCCGTCGCTGAACGGGTTGACGCCGTTGACCGCCAAGAACCGCAACCAGTCCTCGTTGGACAAGATGGGCACGGTGGCAAGGTCAGGCACGTACGCCGCCACGGCCGCCGAGGGCTCCCCCACGGCGGCGCGGCAAGGTCCTAGGAAGGCTTCCGAGTAGCCGCATGCTTCCAGGTAGCGCAGGATGCCCTGGGCCCGCGCTTGACCGCCGGTCTTGACCGACGCGATGGCCAGGGTAGACAACACCTCGGGGTGGGTCGGATCGAAGGCAAGAGCTCGTTCGGCGAACAGCACGGCCTCGACGAAGCGACCCAAATGCACGAGATCGTCGGCCAGCGCGCCGAGCGCCCGGTAGGCCGCGCTCGGATGCCAACGGGGTGTCAAGGTCAGAGCCGTAAGGTGCACGCGGAGCGCGTCGTCGTAGCGCTTTTGCCCCACGTACGCCGTGCCGACCAGGCCCTGGAGCAGAATGGGGCTTTGCCACGGCGTCACCGCCTCGGCCAACGCATCGGCCGCCGCCCGCGCCTCGGCGTCGTCCCCCGCATAGGCCAGGTGCAGCACGCGTGAGAGCGGCGTTTGACCTAGCAAACGGCGTTGCTCGGTGCCGCGACCGAAGGCCTCGACGGAGACGTCGGTGGTGGTGAACTGGTCCCAGGCCGCCTCCAAGGAGGGGGGTTGATGGGTGTCTTCGGCGCTCATGGCAGAACCCGCTTTTGTACGATTTGAACCCATTCCAACATTTCGTATTTTCGAGGCAAGGGCACGGCGGCTCTCCAGGTCAGCTCTACCCGCATTTCGTCCGTGTCGATCAGCACGGTGTCCAGATGGGCGCGGTGCTCCGCGCGCTGACCCAAGGCAAAGCTCGTCACGCCGAGGTGAATGCGAGGCAATCCCAGGGTCCACCTGCCCTCAGGTGTCGCGCCGATGACCTCGATCGGCTCATCGCCTCGTAGGGGCGTGGGGGACCACTGGTCGGGGGGCACCGAAACGTGGAAGCGATTGTCAAAGTCGTCCGGCAAGAGCGGCATTTTCGTTTCCATCCAGGCCTGACCGTAGGTGCCTGCAAAAGCTGCCCGGGGTTGCCAATGGCGGTGGATCGCGCCAAGCCCGGCGGGCACGTTGTCGCGTCCGGAGGTGGGACGGTCAGGGAATTCGATCTGGACGGCAGGCTGGTCGACCAGGCTATGAACGTCGCGTACCGCGCCTCGGCCCGCGGTGTTGCGCATTTCGCCGTAGGGCTTCTCGGGATCCGACAGGTCGAGACCTCCCCAGGCAAGCTCGTAGAGCAAGGGCACGGGCTCCAGGAAGGGTCGGGCGCTGCTCGGTATCAGCCGTCCGCCCGCGGCCAGCGTCCACACACGGGGCCCAAAGACGCGAACGGTCTTGGCCACCGGTCCCATGCGCAGCGATACATCCACGTGACTGGCCCGCGTTACGGCGTGGGCGTGGCCTACCAAGAGGACGTCGGTGCCCGGCCTTTCGTCGAACAGATCGGACGGCTTTCGGATGCTCGCCTTGCCCGGATCGCCCTCGTTCAGGACGTCGGCGACGTAAGGCTCGGGACCTTCGGGATCGATGGTAGGCCGGCCTGCCGCGTCCGGGCGAAAGCTCATCTTGAGCACCACGGCGAGGCGGTCGCGGCCCTCTTTGGTCTTCACCGGAACCGCGAGGTGGCGGCCCGGAGTCTGGTTGATGATGCGGATCATCCGAGCTCGAATCGGCGTAGCCACCGCTCCACGGTGGATTCTTCCCAAGGGGCGAAGAAGGGTAGATCCTTGGCCTGCGCGGCGCGCATCGGCCTAACCAGCGCGTCTACCTCACGGTAGGCAGCCGGCAATTGGCGTCGGTTGACGTCGCCGGCCTCGGGGCGCGGGCCCGCTTGGAGCAACACGCCGTCGCCCACGGCGAGCTGGGAAGACAAGCTGGATTGTCCGAGACCACCCTTGAGAGCCAAGTCTTCCAGCATACTGGCACCGAGCCAGGTAAGCCAGTTGACCGTGCGCAGGCGATGGTAGAAAGGCTCGGTGAGGCGCACGTATTCGGCGATGTCGTAGCCAGAAAATCGCCGCGCATGGGCGAACATGGCCTCGTTGGGGCGCTGGTAATTTTGCGATTCGCAGGCCGAGAAGGTGAGCCCGGCGGCCCCCCAACGCAGGCGGAGCTTGGCGGCGATGGCCGTGATCTTCGCGTAGAACTCGTCGAGGGGGCAGGTCTCCGGCACCGTCAGGTGCAGGACGCCGTGGGCGGGCAAGTGGTCCTTGTCCTCGACCTTGCGCAGGGCGCCGATCTCCACCCAGAAGCGGTAAGAATAGGGGGACGCTTCAAAGGCGTCTTGGGAGCCGCTGCACACCACCCCGTAGTCGTCGCGGCCGAGCTGCACCAGGTGGGCGGAGATCTGCTGATCTTCCTCGCTGCCGCCGGGCGGACCTGCCACGTCGAGGTTGGCCCCGTAAGACGCGATGTAATCGAGGTGCGCACGGCGGATGGGCTCCGGTGCCTCGGCGCAGGAGAGCGTGGCGTGGACGAGGCTGTCGCCAAACCAATCCCACACCAGATCGTTGACCTCGTCGAAGCGGGCCTCGTCGTCTTTGTCGAGGGGCTCCAGGTGGAAGATGGCCCCGAGCGCCCCATATACGACGGGTGTTCCGTTGGTCAGCTTCGCCAAAGGTTGCACAGCGGGGTGGGACGTCATAGGTGGACCGCCGCGTGCGCAATCGGCGCCACGTCTTTGTGAAAGCGGTAGAGTAGATTTTTGAGCGCTGCCAAGGCGGGCGGGCGCTTGAACAAGATCTCACGGTAGTGCGCGCGGAGCTCGGAGCGGCTGGAGCCAAAGACCGGCAAGCTCTTCGAGGCGCTCATGGCCACCTCCAGGCCGTCGTCCGAGACATAGTTACGAATGACGTTGAGCCACCAAATGCAGGTGGCCTCGAACTCGCTGCGGATCTCGGGGGTGACGCGCGTCGCGAGCTCGACGCGCAGGTTGGCCACCTGGTCGGTGGGCTCGTGGTGAACCGAAAACTCCTTGTGCGGGAAGGCGGTAAGGTAGTTGTCGCGATCGTTCAGGATGCCGCGGAGCGGACCCTCGCGCATGGACAGCGGACCGTCGTCGACGGGAAGAGACCCGACGATGGACAGCCGGGTGACGGGGTGATTGGCACCCGCCCGCCGCAGCTCTTCCACCATGTTGCGCATAAAAAGCGGCGCAACGCCGGCAATTTCGACGGTCCAGCGGTAGCTCGGCCCGAGGGTGGCTTCACCTTCCCACGGTCCGTCGATGCGCTTGGCGAAGCCCGCGAGGGGACTAAACACCGAGCCCCCTGCGGCGCCGCGGTTGATGGCTTCGAGGAGGCTGCGCAGCGAGGCGACGGACATCGGAAAATCGGCCTTTCCAGCCGTGGCGACGTCGATCACGAGCTCTTGCGGCTCAGCGCTGGCGCGGTAGGCGACCAGGAGGCCGCTGTCCACGAATTCCATATCGAAGAGGGCGGGCACGATCTACCTCGATTGAGCCATGGGCGACGGCGAGCTCACGTGCAGCCACCGTTGGCGGTCTTCTTGTTGACGCAGTTGACGGGCGCGCACGACTCGCAGCTTGGCACGATGGGAGGATCGGGCTTGCTGAAGGCCTGATAGTCCTTCGCTTGGCCGTTGCTCATGGTGTCGCCCGGGCCCTTGATCTCGATGACCTGATTGCCAATCAGCCCGTCGGGAAACTTGACGCGAATGCCCCGGTTCATCAGCCGAAAGAGCGCGAATTTGAGGCGATTTGCGACGGGAGCGCCGCGCCGCAAGCCTTCCATGGCGGCAAGGCCGACGATACCCCACGGGCCGCCCGGGATGGCCGAGTTGACGGTGGCACCGGTGACGGCCGTGGCTCCCGCGCCTGCAAACGCGCTGACCCCGCGCTGGTACTCGGCGAGCACGGCGTTGGCGACAGCGCCCGCCGGTCCAGGGGCGTTGGTCAGGCTGGACGCCAGGGCGCCCGAGGCACCTGCCGCGCCGCCGAACACCACCGGGACCTCCCGAGAAATCCTGCCGGCCAGCTCCGGATTCAGGCGGTTGAGGCGGTTGTAAAACTTGTTGTTGAAGTTGCCGCGCTGACCCTTGGGCTTGGAGCAATGATCGTCGACAGCCTGGCGAAAGGCCGCGCAAATGACGTCTTTGTAGCCCGACGCGGCCAGACCGCCGCCACCATGAACGAGCTGCTCGGGTGTCTGGACAGCCATGGTCAGGTGTTCCCGTTGGACTTGTCGCCCGTGCGCACGACGCCACCGCCCTCGGCGTCAACGTCGGTAGACGACATCAAGATGGCCACCATGCCCATGATTTTGTTGCTGACCACGCCCAGCGCGACCCCCGGTTGGTCACCATTGGAGAGCGCGCTCTTCCCTTTCTTGGTCCACATGGGCGTCGCAATGCTGAGCGTCTTGGTGGTGTAACCTGGACCCATGGTGGAGGAAACCGCCACATTGGGGTAAGGCATGGGCACCGGGCCGCCGGGGGTAGGTGTCTTGCAAATATCGAGGGGACCCGACGCCACCGACGTGTGAACCGAGGCCACGCTCGCGCACATTTTGTTCTGGTTCAGAAGGGGCATGGTAGACTCCTATTTGTCCTCGACCATGGGAGCAACCTCGGGGTGGGGGCCCGTGGCTGTCAGCTTGATGGTGGATGACTTGATGACCACCGAGCCGGCGGAGATGGTCACGTTGGAACCACCGACCTTCATGGCAATGGAAGCGCCATTCATGGACACGGCACCTCCTACGGTGATGTTGAGGGTGGAGCCGCTGGAGATAGCGATGTCGCCGCCGGCCTGGGCGGCCCAGGCGCCTCCTACCGTGGTGGCTTTGGCTCCTCCTACGTTGATGGCGACGTCTTTTCCGCTGGCGGAGATGAGCGCGCCTCCCACGGTGGTGGCCTGGGCGCCTAGCGTGAACGCGCTTGCCCCGGTGGCGCAGGCGGCGATGACGGCGCCACCTACCGTGATGCTGACCACGCCTGCGGCGGCCATGCCTACGCCCAACGCGGCCGCTTCGATGACACTGCCTCCTACCGTTTCGCTGAAGGAGGCGGGGGTGCTCGCGCTGACCGACATGGGGGTCATGGTGGTGTGACTGGCGCCGATGGTGAGCGTGCGCGAGCCCTTGACGTCCACCTTTTCGTCGCTGCTTACGGTTTCGGTGCGCGAGGCGCCGACGGCCACCGTCTGGGAGCCGCCAATGGAGATCTCCTCTTGGGCGCCCACGTCGAGCGTACTGTTGGCGCCTACCGTTTGCTTGTGATTGGAGCCAACGCCCAAGGTGGCGACGTTGGTAACCTTCTCGGTCTTGTTGTTCGCGACAACGACGTTCAGGTCTTTTTCGGCGTGTATGTGCACGTGCTCGCCCCCGCCGCCGTCTTCCATGCGGATCTCGTTGTGACCGCCGCCGCCGGGGCTCGACGACGATTGCAGGGAAGATTGGGTCTTGCTGTCGGGGAGCTTGTAGGGTGGCGTGTACTTACCGTTGTACAGGCGTCCGAGCACAATCGGCCTGTCCGGGTCGCCTCCTTCAAAGTCAACCACCACCTCCCAACCCACGCGGGGTATGGCCACGGAACCGCTGGAGTGCATCTGCGAGACGCGGATCCAACACGAGCTTTTGTCGTCACCGGTGGCCCTGCGATCCCAGGGAAACTGCACCTTGACGCGACCATACTCGTCGGTA
>CAYLJT010000199.1:0-11348 GCA_964383995.1 uncultured Polyangiaceae bacterium | reverse complement strand
CTCATCCTGGACGGCTTTTGCCTCTTGGCTGCCATCTCTTCGCGAACCTTCATCCGCTCGATGACCGACCGCTTGATGCAGCAGATCAAGGACACCAAGAAGGAAGTGGCGGAGGCAAAGCAACAGGTGGAAGCCCGCGTCGCCCAGGTAGGCGCCCTGGAAGACTCCGTAACCGGGATGCGCGGAGAGGTGCAGGAGGCGAAGATGTTGGCCAACATCGCTCAAGACGCAGCCAAGCTGACGACGCCTGAGCCAACCAACACAGAGTCCATCGACGGGGCAACGTCCGAGACACGCCGCGCGCCCACCCCGGGTCAGGCGCCCGACGACCCATGGAAGGGCGTCTTTGGTGGCAAGTCTGTCAACAAGGAGAAGGGCCGAGAGCTTACCGCCCGCGTCTTACCCCTAGCAAGTCATGACGGCTGGTACTCCATCGAGCTGACCGTGAAGTCTCTGCCGGGGGCCGCGCCGCTCAACACGCCCGTGCAGTTCTTCGTACACAACACCTTCCCCAACTACCGACCTTGGGTGACGCCGCAAAAGGGCGCCGCCACGCTGTACCTGAAGGGCTGGGGCGCGTTCACGGTAGGCGCGTTGACAGACGACGGCGCCTGCGAGCTCGAGCTCGACCTAGCGGAGCTTGCGGATGCTCCGGAGGAGTTTCGTCGGCGGTAGCTGAGCTGGCGCCGCTACGTAGCGTTGGCAAGCAGCTCGTCGTTCCGACTGTGGAGGTCCGCAGCGACATATTATGCAACGGAGCATTATGCTCACCTGCATAATCTTTCGAACGCGCTACGCCGCGAAAGCCTGCCGTAGCGCTGGTCTGCGCGAGCGCGAGCACCACCGTGTCGAGCGCGAGCGTCCCACCACTGCAAACGTCCCGGCCCGTCACTCCGAAAAGAAGAACACCTCCGCTGCCGCGCTCGTAGCCGCCGCCACGGCAGCCGCAGGCTCGCCCCGCGCGCGCGCTACCGCTTCGAGCACGTGGTGTAGAAACGCAGGCTCGTTGCGCCCATCCGCTGGCGGAGGACGCATGTCCCTTGGCAAGAGGTAAGGTGCGTCGGTCTCGATCATGAGCCGCTCCGCCGGGATCAACGGCACCAGGTCGGCCAGGTGGAGGCCCCGTCGTTCATCGCAAATCCAGCCCGTGATCCCGATGTACAGATCGAGGTCCAGGTAAGCGTCGAGCTCCCGCCGGGTGCCGGTAAAGCAATGGACGACACCGCGTTTCAAGCGTCTGCGATGGTTCTTGAGCACGGCGCAAAAGTCGTCGTGGGCGCGTCGCTCGTGCATGAAGACGGGCAGGTTTGTCTCGGACGCCAGCTCGAGCTGGGCCTCGAAGCAGCGGAGCTGGGCCGTCCGAGGCGACAACATGCGATGCCAATCGAGGCCGCACTCGCCCACTGCGACCACCTCCGGAGTCGCGGCGAGCTCGCGCAGCGAAGAAAGCGCGAGGGGGCCGAAGCTCGACGCGTGGTGGGGGTGGATGCCTGCGGTGCTCTTCAGGCGTGGACCGGCGCGCCCGAAAGAGGTTACCAAGCGACGGGCCTCCTCGCTCGCCTGTACGCTGGTGCCCGTGACGATGACCGTCTCGACCCCCGCGCGTTGCGCACGCGCGAGGACGTCGGGTAGATCGCGGCGAAAGGCCTTGTTGGTTAGGTTGGCACCGATGTCTACCAAGCTTGACGGAGCCTTCACGGGGCCACCTCCAGCGCAGGCTCGTGCTGCGTATACCCGGGTGCGCTAGCGGCAAGAACACGGTCACGATACGTTTCCGCGCTCCACGAGCCCGCCCACTCGCGCGGCGGCGCCGTAACGTGAAGACGACCGCGCAGCGCGGCCATCAGGACGAAGAGCTCGGTGAGCTTCCGTTGCACGACGAGCAACCGGCGTTGCTCATCGGCCATGGGTCGCTCCCAACGAGTACGGAGGCAAGATTTCAGACGACGACTTTCGATTCCAAAGCGCAAGACATCGCTCCGGATAGCAAGTTTATCCAGCTTCATGACATTCTCCAGGAAACAAATGGTTAGCAAGGGGTAGAGCCTGCGAACCAGAGCTGGAGGTCCACGCGCCTGGACAAAACAACGGTCGCGGGGGCCCGAGTCGAACAGGCCTCTCCGGGAGGCTATCCCGGCGTAGGAGCCCCTCCTACTACCCCGCAAAATGCGCTGCGCCTTCGAGAAATCGAAGCGAAAAGGCCGCCAAAGGTGCGTTGCAAGTGCTCGTGAAGAGCGCCCCGAAGAGCGAAGCACAGCCAACGTCGGCGACGTTTTCGACTTGGGATTTGGTTTACCTCGAAGAGCCCAGCACCTACCTTTGTGGTCTTTCGATAGTGAAACCTTGGGCTTAATCTGTCAAGGCGATTTTTGGGGTGGGGAGAGGGAATCGCTCGCGTGTTTTGGGCGGGACCTTCCGCGGCTGTGGAGGTAGCCGCTCCGCGGCATTGCGCACGCGACCTTCTCGATCTGTTGAATGTTGCCAGTGGCTACGACGGTCGAAACTCGCCAGCGCCCCCGCGGCAAGACCCCCACGCGTGGCCTCGGCGATTCCCACCCTCCAACCCCGCACCCGAAATCAAGCCCCCACCCACACGAGGCTTGGCAAGAGGACCCCTTCGCCTGTAAGGGTCAAGAGATGTCCACCGTCGACGAAGCTCCTCTGGCGCCCGAGGTTCCCCTTCCCGATCCGGAAAAAGAGCCCGAGCTGCACTGGCTTCGCACAACCTACAAGCCCGGTGCTCGCCCGCTCACCGTGCGGGCGGTGTTGGCCGGCATGGTCATCGGCGCTGTCATGTGCCTCTCCAACCTTTACGTCGTGCTCAAGACGGGGTGGAGCCTGGGGGTGACGGTCACCGCGTGCATTCTGGCCTTCGCGGTCTTTCGTTTGCTCCAAACGCTGCGTATTTCCCGCGCCGAGTTCTCCGTCCTCGAAAACAACGCCATGGGCTCTGTGGCTTCCGCCGCCGGCTACATGACCGGCGGCGGCAACATGGCAGCCGTACCCGCGTTGCTCGTGCTGACAGGAATCCGTCCGGACGCCATCTCGTTGATTCTCTGGTTTGGCGTCATCGCCGCGCTCGGCGTTTTTGCTGCTATCCCCATCAAGCGCCAGCTCATCAACATCGAGAAGCTTCCCTTCCCGACGGGCACGGCCACGGCAGAGACCATCAAGGGCATGCACGGCGGCGGTGGCGATGGCAGCAAGGCGCGGCTCCTTACCTGGACGGCCCTCGGCGGCGCTGTGGTGGCCTTTCTGCGCGACGCCAAGGCCGCCTGGATGCCATGGAACCTTCCAGCTCACTTTGGCCTGCCCCTGAAGTGGGGCGGGTACGCGGCGGAAAAGTGGACCATGTCGCTGGATGGTAGCTTCATTCTGGCCGGTGCGGGCGCGCTCATGGGCTTTCGCACCGGCTGGTCGCTGCTCATCGGCGCCGTGGCTACCTATGGCTTCTTGGCGCCTCCCATGGTCGAAGCGGGCATCATCAAAGACGTCTCGTACAAGGCCATCGTGCAATGGACGCTGTGGCCCGGCGCGGCGGTCCTGTTGTCTTCGGGGCTGCTATCCTTCGTTTTTCAGTGGCGCAGCGTGCTGCGTTCGTTTTCGGGCCTTGGCAAGTTGCTCGCGGGTAAGAAGAACGCCGAGGCCGATCCTCTGGCCGACGTCGAGTGCCCTGCCTGGTGGTTTCCGGCGGGTTTCGCCCTGTTTGGCCCGATTGTCGTGGGCCTCATGGCTATCCTCTTCGGTATTCCGGTATGGGCAGGACTTCTGGCCCTGCCATTGTCGCTGGTGATGGGCATCGTGGCCGCGCGCGTCACCGGAGAAACCGACGTCACACCGACCAAGGCCTTGGGCCCCGTCACGCAGGCCATTTACGGTGGCATGCTACCTGGCAACATACCCGCCAACGTGATGGGCGCCAACGTCACGGGCGGCGTCGGCTTGCATGCAGCCGACCTTCTGACCGACCTGAAAAGTGGCTACCTGTTGGGTGCCAATCCCCGCCAACAGTTGTTTGCGCAGCTCTTTGGTGTGGTAGCCGGGGCCCTCGCGGTGGTGCCTGCGTACAACCTCCTCGTGCCCGACGCGAGCGTCATTGGCTCCGAGCAATTTCCTGCGCCCAGCGTGCAGGTGTGGGCCGGCGTCTCGAAGGCCCTGACCGACGGCTTCGACGGCCTGCACCCGACCGCACGGCTAGCCGCCTTGATTGGGTTTGGGGTAGGGTCGGTGCTTGCCATTCTCGAAAAGGTAGTGCCCAAGAAACACCGCGCCTGGGTGCCCTCCGCGTCGGGTATCGGGATTGCCATGGTGGTCCCCGGCGCGAACGCCATTGCCATGTTTCTGGGCTCGGCTGCGGCGGAGGTGGTTCGCCGCCGAAACCCCAAGACCGCCGAAGACACGGTGGTTCCCGTGGCATCCGGGGTCATTGCGGGCGAAAGCCTGATGGGGATTCTGGTTGCCATCTTGGTGGCGGTCGGGGTGTTGACCAAGTAGCGAGGCGACCACGACGACCGAGCTTCACCAAGCAGTCAACACGGTCGTAGAACGCGAGAAGGTGAAAGGGAGCTGCCGCGAGCAGCTCGCTGACAGGCGCTGGTCGGGTGTCCAGATCCAAAGCGCCTGGAATCGATTGGACCACCGAAGATCGAATTTCGCGACACCTCGTCAGCTCACGGCCTCGTCGGAAGTACTAGTTGCCACGCTGGCGGGCACCCGCGAGCGATCCTGTCCAATCCGAGGTCCCCGTGGCAACGACACCCAATACACCGTTCACCCTCGACGTCGTCGGACGTTACGTTTGCAACACCTTCGACGAGGCCAAGGCCAGTCAAGACGAAAGCAAACACCCCGACGCGCGGCCCTTCGACATGATCGTTCTTGGTGGAGGCACCTTTGGCGGCGTGCTGGCAGCCCACCTCTTTGCCCGAGACAAGAGCCACGCCCACCGCATCTTGGTCCTCGAAGCCGGCCGCATGGTGTTCACGGAGCACGTGCAGAACCAGCCGATGCTGACGACGAACGAAGTGTGGGGCGTCCCCTGGAACGCCGAGAGCCCCAATCCTCGCGACAGGTACCAGAACGATGGAGGTGGCTTGGCCTTCTGCGTGGGTGGAAGGTCGCTGTTCTGGGGCGGCTGGTCACCGTACTTCATCGACACGGAGCTACCGAGCCCACCCTGGCCCGCCGCGGTCAAGGCGGATCTGACACAGAACGTCCTTACCATCGGTGACAAGCCGTGCTCTTACCTCGATGACGCCGCACGTCAGCTCGGCTCGGACACCACCATTGACTTCATCCAGGGCCCCTTGCACAACGTGTTGCGTGACCGCCTGTTTCTAGGCTTGAGCGCGCGACCGGCCGATCCAACCCTGCAGTTGGTGGGCAACCGCGGCACCCCGATGACCGCGCCGCAACCGGTGGACGTCCTCAAGAATGAGCTGGAAGCTCCGTTGGCGGTGCAGGCGCAGGGCACGCGCCCCGGCTTCTTTCCTTTCAACAAGTTCAGCGCGATGCAGCTCCTCATCCGGGCGACGCGACAAGCCCAAGCCGAGGCAGAGCAGGCCGCTGCGGGCGGCGAAGCGGAGCGCGACGTCAAGAAGCGCCTGATGGTCGTCGACGCAGTTCGCGCGATCCGCCTCGAGACCACAGACGGCCGGGTCTCCAAGGTCATCACGAATCAAGGCGACATCGACGTGCCGCCTGATGGCAAGGTGTTTCTTGCCCTGGGCACGGTCGAGAACACTCGGCTTGCGCTGCTGACGTTGCCCAACCAAAACGGCCGCGCTGGCCGCAACCTGATGGCCCACCTGCGCTCCAACCTGACCTTCCGTGCGCGCAGGTCGGCCTTCGGGTCGGCCCTCGACACGACCCTCCATCCTGAGCTCGCGGAGCTTCAAGTCTCGGCCCTTTTCGTCAAGGGCGTGTTTCAGCACGCGGACCTGACGCCTGGCCACTTCCACCTTCAAATCACGGCCTCGGGCTCGGGCGCCGTGGGCCTTGACTCGGAGGGAGAGCTCTTCAAGAAGGTGCCCGACATCGACAGTCTCGACCGCTTCCACGACATGCACGACGACTGGATTGTGGTGACTGTCCGAGGCATCGGCGAGATGGTGGGTGACAAGGTTTCGGCGGAGCCGCGCAATCGCGTCACGCTGGACCCGCGACCGCCGACCGACCCCTTCGATTACGGCACAGCTCGCGCGAGCGTACGCCTTGACGCGGGAGATGGAAGCTCCAAGGAAACCTCCCTCTGGGAGGCCATGGACAGGGCGTCGGAAGAGGTCGCTTTGCTGCTCGCGGGGGGCGATCCTACCCAAGTCCAATACCTCTCCAAGCCCGGGGGCGTCTGGCTCGACGCTCCTCCCGCTCGAGCGCAGCGCCACGACAGCCTGAGCTCCACCCACCACGAAGGCGGCACCCTGTGGATGGGTAGCTCGGAGGATGCCGTCACGGACGAATGGGGTCGCCTCCACGAGTCCGCCAACCTCTTTGCCTTGGGTCCTTGCCTCCTGCCCACCATGGGCTCGCCCAATCCGATGTTGTCGGGTGTGGCCTTGGCGCGAAGGACGGGGGATAGGCTCGTGCCCCTTCCCGAAGCCCCCGCACCGGACCCTGGATTTGTCTGGCTATTCGATGGATCGGAGCACACCTTCAATCTCTGGAAGGCGGTCGGCGGGGGTGCTTTTGCGCTCGTCGACGGCAACATCGTGGCCCAGCAGTCGCCGCAGGGCTCGGACCTTGGTTTGCTCTTCTACACGGCCAAGAACTTCAACGACTTCGTGCTTCGCCTCCAGATCCGCCTCACGTCTGTCGCAGACAATTCGGGTGTGTTCGTGCGCAGCCGCGATCCACGCCGTCCGGTCCCGCGCCGCGGCGCCCCGGCCATCCTCGATGCCTACACCAACGCGGCCTACGTAGCGGTCGACACCGGCTTCGAGGTTCAGGTCGACGAGCTAGCGCGAGGCAATCCCCAGCGCGGCACGCCGGACGGAGAAGACCTTCGCCGCACCGGAGCGCTGTACGAGGTAACCATTGGAGGGGCTCCGGGCCAACAGGTGTACCAGCGGGGGCCGGCTCTCGTGCCGGGCACCTGGCATGACCTGGAGGTCGAGGTCTCAGGAAATCAGTACACGGTGCGCTTGGACGGCGTGACAACCTCCCGCTTGACCAACATCGACGCGTACCGCGGCCTGTCCGCGAGCGCTGATCGCTTTTCGGGGTACGTCGGGCTGCAATCCCACTCCGGCAAGGTCGCCTTCCGCCGCATCCAGCTCCGTGACCTCGCGCCGCAAGCGGCGCTCCTTCCACTTCCACAGAGAGCGGCGCGGCCGGCGCCCACACCACGAAATCGGTACTGAGCGCCATCAATACGAGATCGACAAGGTAACCTCATCGGCCAGGCCCCGATCAAGCTTGCAAAGCTCAGCGTAAAGCTCCCGGTAGAGGGCGTTCTTCCCCCGTTTATCCCGCAGGCGGTTCGTCCAGAAGTGTTGCGCAGGGCGGTAGAACAAAAGCGCGATCAAGTTGAAAAGACCCTTGTTCGGCAGCTTCTCGTGCCGCATCCGGTGACCCCGCGTGTGCATGTCGCAGCTCGCGTGGTCGACCGCATGCAAGATGGTGCACAGGAACAAGGCCTCGGGGTTGATGGGTAGATCGTACTTTGCGCACAGGCGAAAGAACACCGGGCGCGCGGCTAGCAAGAAGCGGACGGATCGGGAATAGGGCGTCAGCGCAGCCAGCGACGCAGCGTGCTTTCTGGGCAGGGGAAGCTCGGCGTTGTGCTCCAGGACTTGCTTATACCAGTGGTGTCGTCGGGGCGCGGGAATGCGGAACATGCGGCCCGGCCAAACCCAGGCGCACCAATTCAGGTATTGGCCGTGGAGAAAGAAGTCGTCGTAGGCTTCTAGCTTGGGCTCGGCGTGCTTGGCGTAGACGCTGTTCTGGAACGAATGGATGACGGGGTGGCTGACCGAGGAGATCATCACCGCCAAGATGCTGAGCTGTTCGTCGAGGGACGAAATGGGAAGGTCGTTGAGGTCAAAGCGCCGTGTGTGCGCCTCAAAAGGCGCCGGTTGCTCGCCGCGGTTCAGGTGAAGCTCGGTCTCGACGACCAGGCGGTTGTCGAAGCGGTCGGGCATGAAGGGGAACGCGAAGCCCTCGAAGCAAAGCGAGACCAACACGCGGTCGGCGCTGAGGCGTGCGGTCTCGGTCCAGGTGGCAAGGCTCGTGTTGATGAGTAGCAGCGCGATGTCTCGGTCAACGGTGCGTCTAGGGCGCGCGTACAGGCGCAAAAGAAGGAACAACGCCGTCACGAGCTGCCAATAGTAGTTGAGCTTTTGCGCTAAGAAGAGCAGCGCGTGGCGCAGGGTGACTTGGTTGGGCGCGAGGCGCCTGGTCTCCGTGCGTCCGGAAGGGCCCTCTTGTTTTCCAAGGCTGTTGGCGTCGCGGTAGCACGCAAGGCAGCAGCTCAGGTCGTAGGCGCCCACGAACAGCACGGTAGCTGATACGACGGCGAGGGTAAGCATAGGGGAGACCCCGCCTTGCGGGGTAGGGGAGTCGATGGCCGGCGGCTCGGCGGAGCCTGCGCAGGAGGACCCAGGGGGTGTGGATGGTTGGATCCGCACGGCGTTTCGCAAGGGCGATGCCAGGGCAAGGAGCGGCGCCGGATGATGTTGCGGAACGAAGTCGCTCGTGGGTGGGCTGGGGCACCCACGAGCGGGGTGGTGGCACGACCCTCCAGGCTCGACCCTCCAGATGGAGGCTGGAGCCCTCAGGTCGGCTCGGTGGACGCGCTGAAGTTTCCGGTAGACTGGCTGGTGTCGGACGCAAGGGAGGTGGTAGGGTGCCCGCCATCCCCCCCAGGGCTCGTCCACCCATTTCCCATACCCACCAAGACCCGTGAAAATCCTCGGAATCTGCGGCAGCCTTCAGGAAAAGTCGTCGAACCTTGCCCTCCTGCAAACCGCCGCGCGGCTCATGCCGCCGGGCGCCACGTTGGTCCTCTACGAAGGCCTCGCCGACTTGCCCCACTTCAACCTGGACATCGAAGCGGCGGGAGAGGTGCCCGCGGCTGTACAGGCTTTGCGCGAGGCCATCGCCGCCAGCGACGCCTTGCTCATCGCTTCACCGGAGTACGGTTTCAGTCTACCGGGCAGCCTCAAGAACGCCATCGATTGGTTGATTGGCTCGGGCGAGCTGGAATGCAAGATCGTCGGGGTCACCGCGTCGACGCCGGCGCCCGAGCGGGGACGTCGTGGTTTAGGGGCGTTGTGCAACACGCTCGCGGCCGTCAAGGCCCGCATCGTGGGCGGTCTACCCATCGCACGGGGCCCTGGCTTCGAGGGGGAGGTGGCGTCGTTGGTTGCGGCCTTGGTGGCGAAGGTCCGCGAACCTCCTCCGTCGGATTGAGCGCTCGCCGCGTCAACCCGCTTGGTTCGCGCCTTCCTTTGCGATGTGCTCGCGCAGCGACGTCATCAGGTCACCCCACCACAGACCCATGGTGCGGATGAACGCCGGGACATCGGCCCCGTGACGCACGGGGTGGTCAGGTCGGATCGTCGACCAACCGCGGTGCTTCACGGTCACCTGGGTGCCCGTCGCGGTGGGCTCGAACAGCACCTCGACCTCGGTCTTCTCGTCGGGCGCGAAGTTGACCGCCCTCCAGGCCAAAACGAGGCGCCTCGGCGGCTCCCAGACCAGCACATGGCCGGTCTCTACGACCCTCGGGCCCCGCGCTGTCTCGGCCGTCTCGAACATCTTGCCACCGACCTTACCTTCGATATGGACGACGCTGCCATGTTTGCTGAGCGCGCGGTAGCGTACACCCGTCCTCCACCACAGGTTCACCTCCTCGGTGAACAGGCGAAAGGCAAGGTCGGGCGGCGCCGCCACCGTGACGGTCACGCGCGCTTCGTCACCTGGAATTCGCGGGGTGGGCGTCATCGGGCCTTCCCCTGCGCAAGCTCTTTGGCGCGGCGTTCCACGTGCTCCTGGAAGGATGAGAGTTGCTCGCTCCACAACGTCTCGACCTCGTCGAGCCAGCCGCGCAGCGCGCTGAAGGGCGCCTGCTCCAGGTTGTAGACCCGGCCGCGGTGGTCTCCCTGGGCAAGCGCCTCGCGCACCACGCCAGCGTCGCGCAGCACGTGCAGGTGGCGGCTCATGGCGGGCCTCGACATGCCTAGTGCGTCGGCAATTTCGCTGGCCCGCAGGGGCCCCTTGCGCAGCAGCTCGACCACCTGGCGACGGGTGCCGTCGGACAGCGCGGAGAACGTAAGATCGATGTTATCCACGGGGCTTCGGGCCGCGCAGGCGCTGCATGAACCAAAAGGCGTGGCCTTCCGGATCGATGGCCATGTAGCTGCGGTCGGTCCAGTAGTCGTCGCCGTAGTCGCTGGTGGTGGGCTCCTGACCGATGGTCGCCCCCGCCGCGCGGGCGTGCGCGCAGTGCGCGTCGACGTCGTCGACGAACACGCACAACGCCTGCGTGTTGATGCCTCCGTGGGACGCGGGGCTCGCGAAGTGCTGGCGGTTCGGCTTGTCGGTCTTACCGGTGGAGCCGACCATGATGAGGCCCTCTCCATAGGTAAGCTCCGAGTGCTCGATGCGCCCACCCTCGCCCTCGATGCGCAGGCGCACCTCGAAGCCGAAGGCCTTGCACAGCCAGTCGATGGCCTCTCCGGCGTTGTCGTAAAAAATGGACGAAGAGATGCGCGGCCAACCGGGCGGGGTGGGGTTCATGAAGAGGTCTCCTGACCTCGCGGCGCGCGAGGTGGGAAGATAGTTAACGGAAAACGAAACTATGTCAACGGCGAATCGACTTGCTCGATGCGGCCGCCGCCGAACCGCTCAGGGACAGGTCCCGTCATCCCACCACGGGTTGTTCCCCTGGGTGAGCGCGCAGGCGGTGGCGCACGCGCCGTCGGAGCACGCCTTCCCTTTGGCACCTTCGCTGCCGCAAAACAGCGGCAGTCCCCAGCACGTCCCTGGCGTTGCCCCCAAACAGGCCGCCTGGTCGGCCACCGTTCTTCGGCACTTCAACGTCCCCGGACAGGCCACGGCGCCGTCGCAGGCGATGGGTTGGGCACAGGCACCGTCCGCCGCCACGGCGACACCAGCATACGCGGCCACACTGGCATTCCAATAGGTGCCATTGTCACAGCCACACACCGGCACCTCGTCGGGGAACACACTGGCTAGTCCGGGCTTGGGCACACAGCTGCCCGCGCCGCAGCCGGGAGCATCGCAATACATGCCTGCACCGCAGTCGTCGCCGGCATTGCAGGGCATGGGCCCACTGGCGCTCGACGTCGCCACGCTGCTGCTGGCGGCCATTCCGCCTTGTCCGCCAC
>CAYLJT010000198.1:0-11399 GCA_964383995.1 uncultured Polyangiaceae bacterium | reverse complement strand
CTTCACCTGCGTGGGCATGGGGATCTCGCTCACCTCGTCGAGGAACAGCGTGCCCCCGGAGGCTTGTTCGAAGCGCCCCTCGCGTCGCCCGACGGCCCCTGTGAACGCGCCTTTTTCGTGGCCGAAGAGCTCGCTCTCTAGAAGCGATTCGCTGAGCGCGGCGCAGTTGAGCCGCACGAGCGGTGCGCTCGGTCGCGGCCCCGCGCGGTGGATCATCTCGGCGACGAGCTCTTTGCCCGTGCCCGTTTCGCCGTGGATCAAGACGCTCGCGCGGCTCGGCGCGACCTGCTCGATCATGCGCAAAAGCTCGGCGATGGCCGGATGGTTGCCGACGAAGTGGCCGAAGGCGTTGCGCTCGCGCAGCTTCGCTCGCAAGCGCGTGTTCTCTTGCACCAGCTTGGCGTGCTCGACGGCGCGCTCCACCACCACCGCGAGGGCCGTAAAATCCAGGGGTTTTGTCAGGTAATTGAAGGCCCCCTTCTTGATCGCCTCGACGGCGTTCGCGATGGTGCCGAAGGCGGTCATCACCACGAGCACGGTGCCCGGCGAGGCGGCGCGGGCCTTCTCCAGCAAACCGATTCCGTCAAGCCCCGGCATCTTGAGGTCCGTCAGGACCACATCGGGAACAAACTCTTCGAGCTTGCCGAGGGCCTTGAAGCCGTCGGCCGCGGTCTCGGTCGTGTAGCCCTCCTCCCGAAGAATCTCGCTTAATGCGGCGCGGGCGTTGGACTCATCGTCGACAATCAGGATTCGGCCACGGGAGGGCATGGGGCCTTCCTACCACGGGCCCGCCGCTCCTCGAAGGGTGCGACCAAAAGACGGATGTTCCGGGTTCACCAAAGGTAGTGGTACAACGCCGTCCGGCATGACAGCCCAGGGAGCGTCCCGCTTGGGGGACCATCCGCGGGGCCCTTGCCGATGAGGGTCGATGCTTACGCAGAATCGTGTTTCTCGGACGTTTGGAGCCGCCGCTCGTCGCTCGCTGCGCCTGCTTTCGGCCTTCCCGCTGCTTGGCCTCGCGCTGACGCATGCTTCGAGCGCCGCTGCGCAGCAGCCCTGGAATCAGCCGCAACCGGGGCAGCCGCAACCGGGGCAGCCGCAACCGTGGGGGCAGCCGCAGCAGGGCGATCCGTCGCAGCCCGGCGCCAGCGCGTCTTTCGGCGGTGATGCGAGCTTCTCGGGGGCGTCGTTCGGCGCCGATGCCTCGGCCTCCGGGCCCGCTGCGCCGACCGCCGCCACGCCCGAAGACGACGACGAAGCGCGCGCTCGGTCGCTCACGAACTACGCGAACTTTTACGGCTCCACAGGCCTCATGCGCACGTCGTTCGCGGGCTCCGCGGCGCCCGGAACGTTCCGCGTTTCGTTCTTGATGGACTGGTTCTCGACCAGCAACTTCCTCTGCGATCCCTCCGCGACAAACGCGAGCGGACAGAGCCTCGCGTGCTCCACGGCGCCCGATGCGCAGGGCGACAGCGCGAGCCACGTGGGCGCGCTCTTCTCGGTCAACGCCACGCCGCTGAAGTTCTTGGAGGCCTACGCATCGCTGCGCACCTACGCGAACTCGAACGATCAGGGCCGCCCCGGTTTGTTGCAGGTGCTCGGAGACACCACCTTCGGCGCCAAGGCGTTCACGCCCAACAAGGTCGCCAAAATGTTCACGTTCGGCGGCGAAATGCAGCTCATGTTGCTCAACGGCACGGGCGACGTCGGCCTCGACGGCGGCGGCACGAGCATGGCGTTTCGCGGCTTGTCGACTATCGATTTTCGCAAGCCCGAGGGCAAAGGCCTGCCGATTCGCACGCACGTAAACCTCGGCTACAAGCTCGATAACTCGGGCAAAGTCGTGCAAAGCGTCGAAGAGCAGCGCGCCCTCGCGTTCACCGACGGCCGTGCTTACCAGCCCATCACGCGCATCGAGCGCTTCGGTCTCGGCATCAACAAGGTCGACTCGTTCCAACTGGGCCTCGGCGTCGATGCGCCGTGGAAGAAGGTCCAGCCCTACCTCGAGTGGACCCTCGACATCCCCGTGAACCGCCAAGGTTATCGTTGCGTGGTTCGCCGCACGTCGCCCGGCGACGAGTGCTTGGGCCTCGAAGACTTCAACTCGGTCACCACCGCCAACCCGAGCGGCAGCGGCGGTCCGGGCTTCTCCGCGATTCCTTCGCGCTTGACCCTCGGTGTTCGCGCCAATCCCTTCGATAGTCTGCGCGGCCTGTCGGGCCACCTCGCCTTCGACATCGGTACCGGCGCCACGTCGACCTTCATCGAAGAGGTCGCGCCGCAGGCGCCGTGGACCTTGTATTTGGGCCTCGCCTACGCCGTCGACACCAGGGTCAAAGAGCCCAAGCCGCTGCCTGCGCCGCCGGCGCTGCCGCCCCAAATCGTGCAGAAGCCCGAGAACCGACTCGGCGGCTACGTGCACGAGGCCGGCAAGCAAGACGTGGCCGTGGTCGACGCGGTCGTCACCATCGTCGGCAGCAGCGAGCCGCCCCTCGCGACAGGTGCCGATGGACGCTTCTTGTCGCGGCATTTGGAGCCCGGCGCGTACACCGTCAACATCAAGGCCGACGGCTACAAGCCCGGGACCTGTGCGGGCACCATCGCCGATGTGTCGGCGCCGCCCGCCGCCGATCCCACGCAGCCTGGCTTCGGTCAACCGGGCTTCGGTCAGCCGCAGCCGGGGCAGCCGGGCTTTGGTCAACCGGGCTTCGGTCAGCCGCAACCGGGTCAACCGGGCTTCGGTCAGCCGGGCTTCGGCCAGCCGCAACCGGGCTTTGGTCAGCCAGGCTTTGGTCAACCGGGGCAACCGGCCCCCGGTCAGCCGGGCTTCGGTCAACAACCGCAGCCGGGCCTGCCCGCCGCGCCTCAAGGCCCGCAGGTCGTCAACATCGACTGCGCGCTCGAAGCGCTGCCGCGCCTGGGCTCGATCGCAGGCACCGTCAAGGACAGTGAGAGCGGCGCGCCCGTCGCTGGCGCGACCGTGCGCATGAAGGACGTTCAGGGCGCCGATCGCACCGCGACGACCGACAGCAAGGGCGTGTTCCGCTTCGCCGATCTGCCCCCCGGACAGGTCAGTTTCACGGTCGAGGCCGAAGGCTTCATGGGCCACTCGTCGCAGGGCGAGGTGCGCGCGAGCGAGGAAGCGAAGCCGTCGTTGTCGCTCAACAAGCGGCCGAAGATCGCTTTGGTGAAGGTGCTCGGCAACGAGATCAAGATCTCGAAGCAGATCCACTTCGACACGGGCTCCGCTCAAATCCTCAGCGATTCGTTCCCGCTGATGGAGGAGATCGCCGACGTGTTGCGCACCAACCCGAACCTCAAGAAGGTCGAGATTCAAGGCCACACCGACAACACCGGTGGTCGCGAGGCGAACCAAACGCTCAGCGATGAGCGGGCGAAGGCGGTGCGCGCGTGGCTCGTCAAGGCGGGCATCGACGCCAACCGCTTGGTCTCGAAGGGCTACGGTCAAGACAGGCCCCTCGCGCCGAACGTGACGGCCGCCAACAAGGCCAAGAACCGCCGCGTGCAGTTCATCATCCTCGAGAAGTGAGCGCGCTCGTCAGGCGCCGCGTGGTCACTGTGCTCGGCACGGTCCTCGCGGCGCACCTCGCTTCAGCGTGCGCGGCGCCAGCGACCCACGAGGGCCCCCAGCCCTCGGCGGCGTCAAGCGCGCCTTCCACGGCGGTCTCGTCGCCGTCGGCACGCCCATCCTCCACGGTCTCGGCGACAGCGAGCGCGCCCGCTCCGGTCGCTTCGTCCCCTGAAATCGACGCAGGCGCCTTGGACGCGAGCGCCGACGCGGCCGTCGTCGAGGCTGCGATCGACTGGAAAAACAAGGTCGATCACATCGACGCGAGCCCCGACTTGGAGGCTCGTGCGCGAGCGCTGTTCGACGCCATCGTCGCCGACGATCCCAGCCTCGGCGAGGTCTTTTGGTTCCCCAAGGAGCCGTTCATTCCGTTGAAGGACGTGAAGGGCCCCGACAAGTATTGGGACACCCTGCACCGGCTCTTCGAGAACGATGTCCACGCCCTGCATCGCAAGCGAAAGAGCTGGGAGGGCGCCACGTTCGAGAGCTTTTCGATCGGTTCAACCCCAACCTGGGTCAAGCCCGGCGACGAGGTGAACAAGATTGGCTACTACCGGAGCTACCACGGGAAGCTGCGCTATCGCCTCGCGGGCGAGCTCTACACCATCGACGTGCACACCGTGATCACTTGGCAGGGGCGCTGGTTCATCACACACCTGTCGAAGACCAAGAAGAAGTGACGTCTTCGCCGCTTCGGGCGGCGAATCTCGAATAGAAGTACGAGCGCCCAAGGACGCGCTACGATGCTTCCGTGGCTCCCATGCGCCGCTCCGCAGGCACGTCGACGAACACCGCGGCGCTCTCCGAGTTCAGACCTGTTTCCCTGCTCGGTGTCGGTCGTCTCGCGGCGGTGTATCGCGCCGAAAATCGCGAGGGGCACGCCATCGCGTGGCACATGCTCCACGAAGAGCTGGCCTCCGAGCCCTTGCTGAGCAAGCGCTTTCTCGACGGCGCGCGGCGCTCACGACGCTTGCGTCATCCGAGCGTGGTGCGCGTGCAAGGCGAAGGGCAGCGCGGGGGCGTTCCCTTCGTGGTGACCGAGCTGATGACCGCGCCGAAGCTCGCCACGCAGTTGGCCGAGCCGTGGCCTGAGAAACGAGCGCGCACGTTCGCGACCCAGCTCGCCGCCGCCCTGGCCGAGGCCCACGCGGCCGGCTTCGTACACGGCCACCTGACCGAGACGCAGATTTGGGTCGACGCCGACGGAACCCCGCATTTGCACGGCTTCGGCTGGCTTGGCCTGCGCGAGGCCACCACCCGCGCCCATCGCGCCGAGTCGGCCCCGTCCGCGCGCTTGCCCGGTCCCGACGCCGACGTGGTCGCGGCGGCCCGCTTGGTTCACCGCGTGTTGTCTGGCGCCGAGCGGACGACGGCGACCCTAGCCGAGCTCTGTCCCCACGTGGACGCCGCCCTCACGTCCGCCGTCGACGAGGTCTTCTCCGACGTGCGGAAGGGGCAGCGACCCACGGCCCGCGCCTTCGAGCAACGCCTGCGCGGCCGGACCCCGTCGCCGAGCTCCGACGAGCCGCTCGCCCTCGCGGAGGATGGCGACCTCGCGCCCGTCGCGTTGCGGGCGCGGCTGCAATCCCCGGCGACCATCATCGTCCTGGGCATCGTGATCCTCCTCGTCTGGATGACCCTCCGCGCCCTCCTTTTGCCCTGAGAAAACGCCCATGCACGCTCGTCTTGCCGTCATGCTTTCGCTGCCCGTGCTCTGCTCGGTGACGCCCATGGCCACGGGGTCCCTCGGTTGCGGCGGTTGCTACGTGAACCTGTTTGTGAACGACCTGCGCTCCGACCCCGAAAAGGCTTGCTTGACGCTGTCGGCGAGCGAGGTCGACACCTGCGACGGCAGCTACTCGGTGACCGTCGCCAACGCTTGCGGGCAAGACTTCACCGTTGCCCAGGGGCCCATCCCCGACGGGACGTCCCTTGCCCTGGCGCGGGTCTCTGGAGGCGAGTCCGACACCGACGGGCGCTACAGCTTCGAAGGCACGCTAGGCAGCGAGGTGATTCGCATTAGCTGGGTCTTGCAGGATCCAGAGTAGCTTTGGGGGCGCCAGGTCCGCTTGCCACGCGGTCGAGCCTCGGGGTCGCGACCGTCGTCGCCCTGTTGGTGGTCGTCGCGCTTCTACCCTTGCCACGCGGCGTGTCTCGGACACTCCTTCCCATGCCAGCTCCTCCCCGCGTGGCGCTGAGCTCGAGCCCCTTCGCCTACCCGATTCACGTCTTGCCACCGGCTACCCTGCTCCCTCCCCACACGCTCCGCATCCTGGTCCTGGGCGACTCGGTGGCGAGCTTTCTGGGCCTCGCGCTGCGCTACAGGCAGGAAGAGGAGGGGGTCTTCGTGGCGGCGCGCGGGGTCGGCTCGTGCTCCATCTTCCCCTCGGCGCCCTACGTCAACGAGGCCGGTGAGACGGTGGTCAGCCACTCGTGCAGCACGAGCTGGGTCGACGACGTCCGCGAGCTCCACCCGGATCTGACCCTCGTGGTGATGGGAGGGGCGTTCCTGGGCGAGGGCGCGTGCGACGCGGCGTGGCTCGCGTCGTACCGCGAGCGGGTGCTCTCGCTCGCGCGCGCCATGGGCGCTGACGCCGGGAAGATCGTCCTGACCTTGGTACCTTACCCCATGGGAAGGTGGCGCCATGGCAGCGTGCTCGATCAGGCCGATTGCTTCAACGCCATGCTGCGGGACACGGCGCCGGCCGCGGGGCTTGGCACCTTGAATCTGGCCGAACATTTGTGCCCCACGCGCGCTTGCGAAGGGGAGACGACGCCTCCGCCCCGCCCGGACGGCCTGCACTTCGACGGCAAGGGCGCGGAAGAGACCGCCCGCTTCGTGCTGCGCGAGCTGCGCCGTGTCTCGGACAAATCGCTGCTGCCTAGCGCCCAGCCAGGTCGATAGCCACGGTTGCCGCGTGGGGATCCGCCTCGCCCGCGCGTATCTTCAGCGGCTCGGTCTGTGCGCGGTGCTCGCGCCAGAACGCCTTGGCCCGTTGGAGGGTCCAGCTCCCCGCGGCGCCGCAGGTGAGCAGCTTCTCGATCAGCGCCTCGGCGTGCTCGGGACGGTCGCCGGTGCTCTTCGCGAGGCAGGCGCTGATGACGGCCTCGATGTCGCTGGACACCGGCTTACCCAGCACCTCGGCGATGGGCTCGGGGTGTCCGTGCAGGTGCTTGCCACATACCTCCACCAAGGTCGGTGCTTCGAACGCATGGCGGCCGGTGAGCAGAAAATAGCCCACCGCGCCGAGCGCGTAGAGGTCGCTCGACGGACCGACCGTGGTTGGCGAGCGGATCGCCTCGGGGGACAGGTAGAGGGGTGTGCCAGTCAGGGTCTGGGTGTTGGAGAGCTTCACGTCGCCCTCGCTTTCGAGGTCCTTGACCAGGCCGAAATCGAGCACCTTGGCGACGTCCGGGACGCCGCCGCGCTCGCACAAGATGATGTTGGCGGGCTTGACGTCGCGGTGGATGATCCCGGCTTGGTGGGCCTCGCCGAGGGCCCCTGCGACCTGCGTCAGGATATGGATCACCCGCTCCTCGGGCAGCGGCCCGGTGGCCACCACGAGCTCTTCCAAGGTCAGACCCTCCAGGTACTCCATGGCGTAATAGAAGACGTTCTCGGGGGTGCGACCGAAGTCGTAGATGGCAATGGTGTTGGGGTGGGTCAGGCGGCTCGTGAGCTGCACCTCCCGTTCGAAGCGGCGGACGGCCGCTTCGCCCGAGCGCTCGGGTGGCAAGAGCTTGACGGCCGTGGGGCGCCTCAACATGGCGTGGCGCGCTCGGTAGACGACACCCATGCCACCTTCCCCGATCTTCTGCTCCAGGGTGTATTGCCCGAGCCGGGCGATTTGCCGCATTTTTATCGACATGCCGTGGACGACGCGGCTGATCAGCGTGACCACGGCGATGGACAGGACCGACCAGGCGACGACGAATCCGACCTGCGCGGGCCCTGGGATGGAGGCAAGCTCACCCTTCGTGCGCATGACGAACCAGACCATGAGCGGCAAGGGCGCGAGGGTCTTCAGGCTGACGACGAACGTGCGTAGCGGCGTGGAGGGCACGAAGGCCGCGCGCAGCGCCAGCGCATTTCCCAGCCCGAAGACCATGCCAAGCTCGGGCCTCGCGTCGCGCGCTTCGTCGGGCATATACCAGAGCACCATCGAGACCGAAGTACCGAACGCGATGGCAAGGAAGGCCTCCACCGTGTACAGGGTGGACGCGGGACGATCGCCCTTCCGGCAGTAGAGGTAGACAGCGATGAAGATCAGCAAGATCGACGCTTGGGCCGCGTGGACGGGCAGCAGCGACGCCGGGTCGATGGTGGGAAAAATCTTGGGGACGCCGAAATAGGCGACGACCATCGCCACCGCCCCAATCACCGTGAGGACCCGGGCCAGAAGGGCGATGCGCGCCTGGACGAAAGCTCGCTCGCCGTCCGTCGAGAGGGCGGGTGTGCCGAACCTCACCGCGTCGCGAACGATGCCGAGAATACTACCGGAGGGGCTCCTGGCTTCCATGGCGAGGCCACTATAGGGCGTTGTTTCCCCGAAACCTCCATATTCTTTGCGGCGCCGCCCTAAAGACGGAGACATTTCGGCGCGCATGGGCTACCTTCTTCCCGTTGTGTCGTCCGAGCGCCCCGAGCGAGCCGCAGCCGCGACGCCTCCCGTGGACCCCAGGGTGGCCGAAGGTCTCTCGCTGCGCCGCACCATCCTGGTAGCCGACGACCAACCCACGCTGCGGCGGTCGATCGTCTCCGTCTTGGAAGACGCGGGGCTAGAGGTGCTCGAAGCGGGCGATGGCCAGGCGGCCGTGCGGGTCTTCGAGGTCGAGCGGGAGCACATCGGCGCGGTGCTGCTCGACGTGGGCATGCCGCGGCTGAACGGCACGCAGGCGGGGGCGGCCATTCGCGCCCTGGCGCCCGAGGTGCCGGTGATCCTGATGAGCGGCTACCTGGCCGACGAGCCGCCCGAGGGCATGCTCGTCCTGGTCAAGCCCTTTCGCGTGGAGGAGCTGCTCGCCACGCTCGAGCGCGTCCTGAGCTGACCCGGGGACCGGGTGGGGGGCTCATGTCTCGGACATCTACATGCCGAGCTCACGCAGGATGGAGTCCTTCAGCGACTGCGCCTCGGGGCTCGTGAGCTTGCGCGGGTGGGGGAACGGCACTTCGAACGACGCCTGAATCGTGGTCGGGCGCGTCGAGAGCACCAGCACGCGGTCCGCGAGGTGGATCGCCTCTTCCACGTCGTGCGTGATGAGCACCAGCGTGTGGCGCTCCTTCTCCAGGATGCGGAGCAGCTCCGTGCGGATGCGCAGGTTCATCAGCGCGTCGAGGGCGGAGAACGGCTCGTCCATGTACAGCACCTCGGGCTTCACGACGAGCGCTCGTGCGATTTCCACGCGCTTGAGCATGCCGCCGGACAGCTCCCTGGGGTAGCGTTGTTCGAACCCTTTAAGGCCGACCAGCGCGATGTAACGGTCGGCCTGAGCCGCCTTCTCTTTGCGGGAGCCCTGGTTCAGCCCAAACATCAGGTTTTCCTGCACGGTCAACCAGGGAAAGACGGAGCCCTGCTGGGAGATGACGACGCCCTTGGCGTTGGGCCCCGCGCGCACCACGCCGTCGATCAGGATCTTGCCTTCGTCGGGCTGGGAGAAGCCCGCGATGATCTTGACGAGGGTCGACTTTCCGCAGCCCGACGGGCCGACGATGGCCACGGTCTGACCCTCTTCGACGCTGAAGCTGATACCGCCCACCACCTGCAAGCGGCCTTCTTCGGTGTCGAAGCCCTTCTTGATGTCGTCGACGACGATCTTCGGGGCCTGCGTTTTCTGGGCGCTCGGCGCCCCTACCACGGAAGACACGTTCTCACTTTGCATAACGCCACCGTACGAAGTTGAGGCCTTCCAGGAGGCGCATCAAACCGTCGAGCAACAAGCCGATGATACCGATGATGATCATGCCGGCGACCACCAAGTCGTAGCGATTGCCAGCATTTCTGGAGTCCATGATCATGTAGCCAAGGCCCGAGCGCAGGGCGATCATCTCGGCCGCCACGACGACCAGCCAAGCGACGCCCAGGCTGATGCGCATGCCCACGATGATCTCGGGCAGGGCCGCCGGCAGCACCACCTGCATGAACAGCTTGCGCCGCGACACGCCGAAGTTCTCGGCGGCAAGGAGGAAGCGCTGCTCGATGGCGTGTACGCCCGCCGCGGTCTGGACAATCATGGGGAAGACCGAGGCGATGAAGATGAGAAAGATGGGAGACGCGTTGCCGACCCCGAACCACAAGATGGCGATCGGGATCCAGGCGATCGGGGAGATCGGCCTCATGATCTGAAACACGGGGTTGAGCGTGGCATAGACGATGGGCACCCTGCCCATCCACAGGCCGAGGGGAACGGCGACCGCGGTGGCCAGGAAGAAGCCCGTTCCCACGCGGGCCAGCGAGGCGTTGATGTGATCCCAGAGGGTACCCTCCTTGAACAGATCGAAGGTGGCCGTCACTACCTGAAGCGGCGTAGGGAAGATGCCGCCGCCCTTGACCGCGAACCACCACAGGGCGACGAGCAGCGTGATGAGCACGAGGGGAGGAAGATTGTTTTTCAGTTTGTACACGGCTCGGCTTTCGCGCTTCAGATCGGGATTTTCGCGGGCGACGAGGCCCTGGCGAAGACCTCGGTCACGTAGTTTTCGTAAGGGATGGGAGCCTTGATCGTGCCGGCCTCCAACGAGAGCTGCATCAGGTCGTCAAACTCCTCCTTCAACATCCGAAGGTCGCCGTAGGTCACCCGGTCCTTGGGGTTATCCATGACGAACTGGAGGATCTTCTTGTCTTGGCCGAAGTAGCCCTTGCCAGCGGCGATCTCGACCGCCTTGCTACGGTTTGCGGGTGAGGCGTCGAGCCAGGCGCCGGCGCCGACGACGGTGTCGACCAGCTCCTGCACGACGAGGGGCTTCTCCGCGATCAGCTCCTCCCGAACGGTCAGGACGCAACAGATGTAGTTGGGCCACTCGTCGCGCGTCATGCGCAGGGGGACGGCGTAGCCCGCGATCTCGGCGGCGGCCCCGAAGGGCTCCCCCGTGCAGTAGGCGTCCACGGCCTTGGCGTACAGCGCCGCCGGCATGTCGGGCGGCGGCATCTCCACGATCTCGACCTCCGCGGCGGTCATACCCTCCTGTTTGAGCATCTTGCGAAGAAACAGGAAGTCTACGGCGAAGCGGCTGGGAATCGCGATCCGCTTGCCAGTCAGGTCCTTGAACTTCTTGTAGGGAGAGTTGGCCTCGACCATGATGACCGCGCCCGAACGGTGTCCGAGGGCGACGATCTTGATGGGTATTTTCTTGGTCGTGAGGTCCATGACCAGGGGGGCCAGCATGTACGCCGCCTGAATGCGGCCGGACATGAGCGACTCTTTGATCTCGGGCCAACCGCTGTACTTGCTGTACTCAAACAGCGGTCCGCTGGTGGCGCCGGCGTCCTTGGCGGCCTTGCGGGCGGCGCAGGTGACGGGGAGCGTGAGGTTGCAGGTGACCGGCAGCCCTCCGATGACCAACGGCTTCTCGGTCCCCGAAGAGGCCTCGTCCGGTTTGGTCAACAGCCGGTGGATGGACCCGGTCGCCATCACGCCCACGGCACCGAGGAGCAAGTTGCGCCTCGTGAGAATGGGGGTCTTCTTTTTGCTGCCTGGCATAGGGCGAGCGTGCTCCAACGCCAGGGTTCCGACAATACCGCGGGTCCGGGGTATCCCCATGGGGCCGGTCCGGGCGCCGCGCCTACCCTTTGGGAGGGTCCGATCAAGCGTT
>CAYLJT010000197.1:4959-11405 GCA_964383995.1 uncultured Polyangiaceae bacterium | reverse complement strand
GCACCGCAGCACGCTCTTCGTCACGCACCCCGTCGAGAAGTTCGGCTGTACCTCGTGCCACCAGGGGCAAGGTCGCGCCACCGACGAGCTCGCTCACTCGGGTTGGCACCTCGAAGAAAAGCACGGAAAAGAGCGCTGGCACTTCGCGGGTGACCACTACTGGGAAGACCCGATGTTGCCCATCGGCCATCTGTCCCGCGTCATCATCGATGATCTGAACGACGAGCTTCAGGTCCGTATTGGCAAAGGCAAGTGGGAGACGATTCAAATCGAGCACCGCACCGGTGAGGCCAAGGCCCCCGCCGAGGCCGCGGAGGCCCACGAGGGTGAGGCTCACGAGGGCGACGCCGAAGCCCACAACGACGCAGAGTACGCCCACGAAGAAGACCTCTTCGGCGCCATTCAGACCAAGATTCAGGCGCTTGTGGCGGCCGACGCCGCCCTCTCCGCCGAATGGCACGCGGTGGTGCGTCGCATCGACAACCGCGTGCAAATCGGCCTCGAACAAAACGATCCGGCGAAGTACCTCGCTGCGAAGGATATCCCGAACTTCGGCGTCAAGATCACGAAGCCCGGAACGGGCTCGCTCCTCGGGTTCGAGGGGTCGGAGTCGACGGCCAAGGCGCCGATTCAGGTCGCGACTCGGCCTCCGTCGGTCCCGGTGCGCGCGGCCGCCATGGCCAAGTGGGATGACAAGGGCCGCTTCCAACCGCCTCGCGGAAGGGAAGGTCTCCAGATCCCCGACGACATGCGCAACCGCTTCATCCAGGCGCTTCCCGAAGTCGAGTCCGGTTGCCTGCGTTGCCACGCCTCCGACACCGACCTGAAACCGCGCATTTCGCAGGCGAAATACATCAACGCCAAGCTCGAGTACGAAAAGGCCGAGGCCTGGCGGGCCAAGGACTTGGAAGGCTACAAGAAGGCTCACGGCGATCGCGACGAGCTACCTGCCGTCCTCCCCGATCCCGAGACCGCCATGGAACCGGTGCCGACCTTCGTGGAAGGTCGCGCTCTCTTCCGTCAGCTCAACTGCACGGGCTGCCACATCCTCGACGGCTTCCCCTGGAATCGCAACGCGGGTCCGGCCCTCGACAACATCGGCGCGAAGGTGTCCCCCGAGTTCATGCTCACCTGGTTGCGCAACCCGCGCGGATGGCGGGCCAAGACGCGCATGCCGAACCTCTGGCCCGTTCCCCTCGATCCGGCGTCGAAGCGACCCTACGGCGAGACCAGCCCGGAGTACACCAAGTGGAAGGAGCTGATGCGCGAAGAGACGGTGGCCGTTGCGGCTTACCTGACCGAGCGCAGCACGAACCCCGCGACCCGCCCCGGCGCCGAAAAGGGTGCCCAGCCGCTGGCCGACAAGATCAAGGGCTACGCCGACGTGCCCGGCGCGTCTCCCGAGCAAGGGAAGATCGTGTTCGAGTCGTACGGTTGTCAAGGTTGCCATGCGCGGAGCGACGGTGACACCGCGGACGAAAAGCTCCCCGAGCCCTGGCGCAGCCGTGAGCGCGACATCGCGCCCACCTTGTCGAACTTGGCCGAGAAGACCAACGCCGATTGGATCGCCTACTGGGTGGAAGACCCCTCCCGGTATTGGCACGGTACATCGATGCCCAACCTGCGCCTTTCGCGGGTCGAGGCTGCCAGCGTCGCCAAGTACCTGATGACCCTCAAGTCGCCGGCCCTCGATCCTGCTCAGGTCGAGAAGGAAGACGTGGCCCTGGTCGCGGACGCCGCGAAGCGCAACGAGAAGGTGCCCTGCTCCAACGCCGGCGGTGCGCTCATGACGCGCGTCGAGTGCGGAAGCCGGGTGATTGGCTACTACGGCTGCTTCGGATGTCACCAGATCTCGGGCTACGAGAACGCTTCCCCCGTCGCGCCTGAGCTTGGCGGGTTTGCCAAGAAAGACATCACGACCCTCGATTTCGGCTACGCCATCGCCGATCACCACCTGCAGACGACCGAGACCTTCGCGTCGTTGAAGCTCGATTCGCCGCGCATTTATCGACGCGACCGCATCGAGCTCAAGATGGGCGACTACGACCTGTCGCCGCGGGAGATCCGCGCCATCGTGACCTTCCTCAAGGGCCTCACTTCGGCCCGTCCCAAGGTCACCTACAGCCCCGTCGCGAAGCCGCAATACGCCGCGATCATCGAGGGACGTCAGTTGGTGCACGACCTCAACTGCCGCGGCTGCCACGTCATCGAAGGGCATGGCGGCGACATCGATGCGTTCCGCGTCGACAAGCTCGGCGTGGATATTCAGGCCCGCGCGCCGCACCTGACGGGAGAGGGCATGCGAACGCAGCCCGAGTGGCTCTTCGGCTTCCTCCGCAATCCCGGAGCTCACGGCATTCGTCCCTGGCTGCACCCCGAGTGGGCCTGGGGCGATCAGGTGCCCGACGACAAGAAGGCTCTGCGCATGCCCACGTTCACCCTTACGAACGAGCAATGGACGGCCATCGTTCGCTACTTCGCGGCGTGGGACGGTCAGGACTACCCCTACCAGGTGGTCGCGACGAAGGAGCCGAGCGAGAAGGAAAAGCTCTTCGCCCTGACCCACATGAACGCGACCGACGCGGCCAACTGCCTATCTTGCCATTTCGCCGGTGAGTTCCCCGTGGAGCGCGGCCAGAAGGAGCTCGAAAAGATGGCGCCGAACCTGCTCGAGGTTCACCGTCGTCTGCGTCCGGAGTGGGTGAAGGCGTGGTTGCTCCGCCCGGGCAACTTCCTCCCTTACACCAAGATGACAGCCTTCTGGATCAACAAGGACCGTCCGAAGGACGCGACGTATTGGCCGACCGAAGGCGATCCGTTCCTGTCCAAGGCGGCCGATTGGAACAAGGTTCCGGGCTTCGAGGGCCTTACGGGCGAGCAGCAGGCGGAGCTCGTTCGCGACTTCCTGTTCACGCTCACGCCGACCTCGGTCTTCCCTCCGATTGGCGAAGAGGCGACATCGCCCTTGGTGGTTCCACCGGCCGCGGGTCAGGCCGCCGAAGGTGACAAAGACAAGGCGAAAGACAAGAAGCCCCGCCGCACCGGACAGGCCGGCGGACCTGCACGATTCTAAATTCGATCTTGCATACCCACGGGGCCCGTCGTAGAGGCTCCGTGCTCAGGGTGGCGGTCAGAAACGGCCGCCACGCGCTTCGGAAGCCCGAAGCGGGCGCATAACTCAGTGGTAGAGTGCGTCCTTCACACGGACGAAGTCGCAGGTTCAAATCCTGCTGCGCCCACCAAAACAACGTTTCAAGAGAAGGGTCGTGGGGCGACCCCGCTCGTGGGTGGTCTGAATAGGATCCAGCCAGAGACCCTCGCGTCGTAGCGGAGGGAAGGCGAGCACCAGGCGGAACGCACGCGCGACGGCGGGACGTTGGCCAGGCAGCGCCCGTCCGGTGGCGGCAGGACCGGACATGAACCTTGCCACGGCCGTGTCTCGCGGAAGGCGGGGAAGCGCGTCGACCACCGTCGGCGGCGCTTCAAGGCGTCCTGCGATGGCATGGAGGGCGCCGAGGAGCGCCGAGGCGAGCGCGTCGGGAGCGGGCGCGGCGTGGCTCCTTCGGAAGGCGCACGCCGGCCGCCGGAGGCGAGCGTGGCGGGGGCGGCACGGCGCGGTCCTTCGGAAGGCGCACGCCGGCCGCCGGAGGGGCGTCCGGCGCCCTTTGGGGCGGCGGTGGGTAGGGATGGGTTGGGGAGGGACGGGTGGGGGAGGGGACGGGTGGGGGAGAGGGACGGGGCGCCACGGCGCCCCCTAGGGCCGACCGCGCTGGGCGCTCAGTCGTACACGTCTTCCGACTTCGGCTTCGGCTTGGGCGCCGCGGCAGGCTTCGGCGTGGAGGCCGGCTTGGGCGTGGCGGCCGGCTTCGGCGTTGCCGCGGGAGCGGGGGTGGACGCCGGGGTGGGCGTGGCCGCCTTGGGCGTCGGGGCGGGCGTCGGCGCAGGGGCGGCCGCGGCTGAGCTTGCTGCGGGGGCAGCGCTGGCGCTCGCTGCCGGGGCCGCCGACGCGACCTCCGGGGCCGTCGTGGGCGGCGGCGCAACCGTCTTCGGCGCCTCCACCACGGCCGGCTTCGAGCTTTGGGCTGCGACCGGTTTCTCCGGGACCGGCGGCCCCGAAGAGTCGCCGCTCATGAAGATGTAGAGCGCCACGCCGATGGCCATGGCCGCGAGCAAGATCATCAACATGCGCCCGCTTCCGCCGCCCTCTTCGGGCTCGGCCGCCGCGGACAGCGCCGGTGCCGCCTTGGCCGCAGCCTTCTCGGGCTCTTTCTTGGCAGCGGGCTTGTCTTCGGCCTTGGCCGCGGGCTTCGCGGCGGCCTTCTTCTCGGGCTCGGCCTTGGGCGCTTCTTTCGCAGCCTCTTTGGCCTCGGCCACCTCTTCGGCGGCCTCGGGCTTGGCTTCCTGCACCGTCTCGGCGATGGCTGCGGCGATCGCGGCGGCCGCGCCTTCGGCCGATGCGCTCTCGTCCGCGGGCTTCTCCTCGGCGGCCTTTTCTTCGACCGGCTTTTCTTCGACCGGCTCGGCAGCCTTTGGCTCTTCCTTCGGTGCTTCGACAGCCGCGGGCTTGGGCGTCTCGGCCTTTGGTTTGGGCGCTTCGAGCCCCTCGATGGAGCCGCCCGCCTCTGCGAGCGCCTGCTGAAGGAGCTCGGCCGCCTGCTTCATGACGGTTCGCTCTTCGGGCGGAGGCATCTCTTTTTCGGGGTCGGTCTTCGGGAAGAAGCCACCACCCGCCGACGCGCCTTCGTCCTTTTTCCCCGCGGTAACGTTGCCAAGGCCCAGCATCGTCGCTGCGCGTTTGGGCGCCTCGACGGGCTTCTCTTCCTTCGCGTTGGTTTCGGGGGCTGCGTCCGCGGTGCCGTATTTCTCCACGAGCGTCCCGATCACCACCTTCGACTTGTCGTCGATCTTGATGAACTTGACGCCCATGCCTGCGGGCTTGTCGGTGGAGGCGTCGCCCCCGTCGCGCTTCCACACGACCCGCGCTACGCCAGTCATCGTCGTGGGGTCCTCGTCGGCCCGCAGCTCGAACTTCAGCAGCGTCCCCGCCGGGAAGGGTGAGGCGGCAGTGACGAACATTCCGCCCTTGCCGACGTTGTGCGCTGGTTGCTCGATGAACTCATCCACCGTTGCGCTCTTGAAGCGCACGGTCATGTTCGGCACCTTCGCGCGTGGGTCTTTCCTGTTCTCCGCCATCAGGTCCTGCTCCTGCTCGCAGCCCGCGCAGCGCGGGGGCCACGTTCATGATGGGTCGGGACGAGGCCCCGCCCTAACGACTTCGGCACTGCTCTTTTTATTTTGAGCACCAACGGATCGTGTTGGGATCCGACGCCCAAGGCCCTCGCGGCCCGAGACGGCGCGATGGTACTCCGGGTTCGGTGCGAATCCCAAATGCGTTCACGTCGAATGTGCGAAATGACGATCGTGCGGTCGGCATTTGATAGAGTGGATCCCCACGTTGTCGCGCCTGAGCCACTTCCGCACCCACGCCCGAAGGCGCGTAAACCTGCCGGCTACGGTGGAGCTTCCTCCGGGCGGCATGGCCTGCGGCGCCCGCGTTCGGGACCTCGGCCTCGGTGGTGCGTGCATCGACGTGCGCGACGCTGAGCTCGGCGGGAAGCTGAGCGTGGGAGCCGAGGTGCAGCTCGAGGTGAGCGCGCCTTCGCTGTGGGACCCTTTGGTGCTCAAGGGGAAGGTCGCCTGGCTGCTCGCGGGTGATGGTGCCGCCACGCGCGCGGGCCTCGTGTTCGTCCACGACGCCGAAGCACCGCTGCTCGCGCTAGCGCAATTGCTCGGTTTGTACGGCTTCGCGAGCTGACTGTCTCGGACAGTTAGAACGAGTAGACGGGCCCGATGGTCGGCTCGAAGACGATGCCGAAGGTCGGCAGCATGAACATCACCTTGATCTCGGCGGCGACGCCGAACTCGTCGGTGATTCCGAACGTGGTTCCACCGCCCAGGCCGACGAAGTTGAGCCCGGTGATTTGGTAGGCGTCGAGCAGGCGCGGCGTCGTGCCTTCGGGGCACTGGCCGTTCTTGGTGTTGGCGGTGCCTTGGCCCTTCTTGTCGACCGAGTCGCACACGTTGACAGGCACCGACGCGTTCACCTGCGCGAGGCCGCCTCCGAAGAACACGTAGGGAGATGGCTGCATCATCTGCATCGTGTTGCCGAAGATGAAGTAGGTGCCGCGCACTTCGGCATGGATGGGCAGAAAGCCGTTGGCTTGCACCGGGGGCTTGGACTGCCCGTTGTCTTGGTAAATCGAGCCATCCGGATCGGAGGGCGGGCTGTTCGACGGGGTGGGGGAGCCGCCGATCGCGAAGCCCAAACGAAGGCCCGCCGCGAGGCTGCCCGGCCCGATACCTTCCATCAGCACACGGTCGTAGCCGAGCATGGGGCGCACGCTGGCGACGCCGAAACCGCCGTTGATGCCGTTCGTTTGCACCGA
>CAYLJT010000197.1:0-4859 GCA_964383995.1 uncultured Polyangiaceae bacterium | reverse complement strand
ACGCACTCTTGCGTGCTCTCGCAGCTTGCGCCCCAGCCTTTGTCGCCGCGGGGTTGGCCCTTTGCGTCGGGGCAGCCCGGGAGGCCCGGAGGACAGTCTTCTTTGGCCTTGCACTGCGCCGGGGGCTTTTGCCCAGGGAGCGAAGGTGCTTCCCCTTCGATCTCGTTCTTGATGGGGATTTTGTGCGGTTGTTTCAACGAGCCGGCGGTGGTGACGGGGTTGCCGGAGTCGTCCTTGACAATCACGTAGTATTTGACATCCCCGGTGACGTTCACGTCTTCGCAGGGAATTTCCGCGCCGTAGCCGTCGCCCACGGGCTTCATCTCGACGGACTTCCACTTCTTTCCGCCGAACGGTTTGTAGCGAAGGGTCGCCGACGCGGCGCCCACCTCTTCGGGGACCTCGACGTAGATCGGCACCGGCGTGTTGACCGTTTGCTCGGGCATGGGGGTATGCGCGAGATCGCCGCCGGCGCTCGATTCCGGCTTTTCGCCGTCGGTTTCGCCGTCGGTCTCGCCGTCGGTCTCGCCGTCCGCGGGCTTGGCCGTGGTCCCCACTTGCTTCTTCGCCTCGTCGAAGGCCTTGCGCAGATCGTCGGTCGCGTAGGTGTCGTTCAACGTGGCCTTCGGGTCGGCCTTCAACGCCTCGACGAACGACGCCTTGGCAGCGTCGAGCTTCGACATGCCGGCGCCCTGCACCGTGCCCAGCGCGATGTAGAGCTTGGCCACGACTGCGGGGCTGCAGCCGTCTTTTCCGCACTTTTTCAGGGCGTCGTTGAGCTTCTTCTCGGCCTTCGCGAACTCGACCGAGAGGTAGTCTTCATCCATCGCCTTGTCGTGGAGCTCGAGGGCGTCTTTGTCCTTCTCGCCTGCGGCAAGGGCGCTCGGCACGGACGCGAGCAGCATCGTGCCAAGGGCGGAGACGAGCATGGCGGGGATCAGCGAGCGAGCGTGCACGGTAGTAGAACCTCCAGGACAACGAGCGGAGCGGAGCGCCGCTGCGTCAACACGAACGGAAGAAGTCGGCAGGACGATAGGCGGGAGAGCGAGAGAGGGCCATTTATTAGTGCATTATCAATGCATTTTTGTAGGCCGCCTTAGCCGCCACCACCCTCGGTGCGTACGAACTGGACGCGGCGGTTGAGCGCCCGATTGACGTCAGACGTGTTGGGCACGAGGGGCCTCTCCATGCCGTAGCCCTTGGAGGTCAGGCGACCCGCGTCGATGCCCTTCGAGATGAGGTATTTGCGCACGGCAGCCGCGCGACGGTCGGACAGCGACTTGTTGTAGGCGGCCGAGCCCTTGTTGTCCGTGTGACCCTGGATATCGAGCTTGATCTTCGGGTTTTGCACGAGCACTTCGACCACCGCGTCGAGGACCGGGAAGCTCTCGGAGCGGATCTTGTCCTTGTCGAACTCGAAGTGGATCTGCTGCGTGATCTTGATTTCCTTGTCGGTGACGACGACGAGCGACGGCTTCTTGGGGCAGCCGGGCTTGTCGCCGCCCACCACGCCCGCTTCGTTGGGGCACTGGTCTTCGAGGTCGACGACGGTGTCGCCGTCGTTGTCGGGCTCGGGGCAACCATCGGCGTCTTCGTAGCCGTCCGGATCTTCGGGATCGTTCGCGCAGCTCTTGCCGGAGGCGTCTTTGTCGAGGGCGTCGAGCACGCCGTCGAGGTCGTTGTCGACCTCGGGGCAGCCGTCTTCGTCGAGGTAGGCGTCCTTGTCTTCGGGCGAGAGGACGCATGCGTCCTTCGAGTCGGCGATGCCGTCACCGTCGGTGTCCGGATCGTCGGGACAGCCGTCTGCGTCCTCGAAGCCTTGGTAATTTTCGGGGTCGTCGGGGCATTTGTCGACGTTGTCGAGCATGCCGTCGCCGTCGCGATCACCCACCTTGGGCGGGGGCGGCGGCTCTTCTTCGACGAAGCCGCGTTCGGCGCACTTGGCCGGGGGCGAGAGGTCGTAGGCGGCGTGCGCGTTGGCCTCGGCGAGGTCGAGGTGCGTCTGCGCCTTCGGATAAAAGCCTTGGTCGAGGTCGGTTGTCGCGAACGTCAGGTTGCTCTTCGCCAGCGCGAGCTCGCGCGGGGCGCAGCGCATGGCGCCGTTGCGCTCGGCCTGCTCGGTGACCTGCTTCAGGCCCTCGATACGGCCGTACATTTGGGAGGTGTGACTGCACGACGCCGGGAGCGCCGCGATCAGCAAGGGGACGATGGCCCGAGCGCGAAGCCTGATCATCGACCCGCGCTCCCATGCGCGTCACGCGCGAGCCGAATGGCCTTGTCGGCGTACTCGTCGGCGACATCGACGTAGTCGATGGCATCGCCGTAGTCGGCGGTCGCCGCTTCTTCCGCGGCCTTGTTCAAGTGCTCGCGCGCGTAAAAATATTCGTAAGGGGCGTATTGCTCGGCGCCGAGGGCCTCGGCCTCGTCGAGCTTGCCCGACGCTCCCAGGGACTTGAACGTGTAGAGCACGCCCCCGCACCCGATGGAGCTCACCGCCAGGGCGGCGCCTGCCACCCCGAGAACGACCTCCGACCACGCTGTCTTTCGTCGCACGGGCTTCCTCGCCATCGGGCTTTTCATCCACGAAAACGGCCGCGAGACGCTACCAAGGATGCGCCTTACGCGTCAACGACGGACGTCTCAAACCGGCAGGAATTTTAGATTTTTCGGAAAAGGCCCACCACGATCCCGAGCAGCATCGTGGGGCGAAAATCGGTCGCACGCACCAAGATCGGAGCCATTTTGGCGTTGGCCGGCTGGAAGCGGACGTAGTCTTTTTCGGGGAAGTAGTATTTCACCGTGGCTTCGTCGCCGATCAGGGCCACCACGATGTCGCCGCGGTTCGCGGTGCCTTGCTTGCGCACGAAGATGTAGTCGCCGCTGTTGATGCCGGCTTCGATCATCGAGTCGCCGGCGACGCGAAGGCCGAACACCTCGCGACCGCCGCGCACGAGGCCGCGATCGATGCGCACCGTGTCGGTGATGTTCTCTTCTTGCGCGAGGGCGGGGAGACCGGCGGCGATGCGCCCCAGGATCGGGATCTCGATCAGATCCGAGTCGTCGCCCAGGTTGAGCTGGAGCTGACCAGACGCTCCGCGCTGGGGAGACGCACCCTGCACATCGCTGTCGTTTGCGCTGGGCCCCTCGAGATCGCGCGGACGGAGCGCGCGGCTCTTCATGTCTTCGCGGGTGAGGTAGCCCTTACGCTCGAGGGCGCGCAGGTGATCGTTGACGCCGTTGGTCGAGCGGATGCCCATGTGGGCCCCAATTTCGCGCAACGTGGGCGGGTAGCCGCGTTGATTGATGGAGTGGCGGATGAAGTCGAGGACCTGCGCTTGCCGCTCGGTTAGGCCTTGCATAGCGAGCAGCCTACTGAACGGGCGGTGAGATGTCAAAAATACCGCTTTGACAAATGTCGAATGGACTTGCAAGCCGCGTTTTGTTCAGCGGCGGGCGGCCTGCGGGCTTATCGCCGCGGCCCCGGCGCCCCGGGTCACGCGACCCTCGATCATTTGGCGGAGCTCTTCGGTGTCGCTGGCGTGGGCGTAGGCCTCGTCGAGGCTGATGAGGCCCATTTGCACGAGCTGGCAGAGCGACTGATTGATGGTCTGCATGCCGCTGCCCTGCTGCCCCACCTGCATGATCGAATAGATTTGGTGGAGCTTGTCCTCGCGGATGAGGTTTTTCACGGCCGCGTTGGGGATCAAGATTTCCATCGCCAAGACGCGCCCGTTGGCGTTGGCGCGGGGAATGAGAAGCTGCGTCATGACGGCCGCGAGGCCGAACGAGAGCTGCGCGCGCACCTGCTGCTGCTGATGGGGCGGGAAGGCGTCGATGATGCGGTTGATGGCCGAAATCGTGGAGTTTGTGTGCAAGGTGGCGAACACGAGGTGGCCCGTCTCGGCGATGGTCATCGCGGCTTCCATCGTCTCGTGGTCACGCATCTCGCCGATCAGCACGACGTCCGGGTCTTGGCGCAGCACGTATTTGAGGGCGGCCTTGAAGCTCATCGTGTCGGAGCCCACCTCGCGTTGGTTCACGAGGCTCATCTTGTGCTGATGCAAGTACTCGATGGGATCTTCGATGGTCATGATGTGGAGCCGCTGCTCCGAGTTGACCTTGTCGATGATGCTGGCAAGCGTGGTGCTTTTGCCCGAGCCGGTGGGTCCGGTGACCAGGATGAGGCCCCGCGGTTTGTTGGCGATTTGGCCGACGATCGGGGGAATTCCGAGCTCTTCGAAGCTCGAGATGCGAAACGGGATCATGCGGAACGCGCCCGCGATGGCGCCGCGCTGCGTGAAGACGTTGGCGCGAAAACGCGACAGCCCGCGCACGCTGAACGAGAGATCGATCTCGTTGGCCTTCTCGAAGTTGATCTTCTGCTCTTCGCTCAGCGCCGAATAGCAAAGCTCTTTGCAGTCGTTGGGCGTGAGCGGCGGCAGCTTGAGCGGGACGATGGAGCCGTCGATGCGCAAGAGGGGCGGCGAGCCCGTGGAGATGTGCAGATCGCTCGCCCCCTTGTCGACCATCGCCTTGAGGAGCTGCTGCAGCGTGAAGCGAAGGCCTTCGCTCATGTCAATCTCCCATCGTGACGCGACCGACTTCTTCGAGCGTGGTGACGCCCGCCATGATCTTCTCGATGCCGCTCATGCGCAGTGAAGACATGCCGTTCTTGATGGCGGCGGCCTTGAGCTCGGCCGTCGACGCGCCTTGCAGCACCATTTCTTTGAGGTTGTCGGAGAAGCGCATGACCTCGTAGAGCGCCACGCGGCCCTTGTAGCCCGTGCCGTTGCACTTCTCGCAACAGTCGCCCTTGAACGTCTATGCGACAGTCGCTTGCTCTTCGGTGAATCCGAAAT
>CAYLJT010000196.1:0-11424 GCA_964383995.1 uncultured Polyangiaceae bacterium | reverse complement strand
ATTTTGGAGGGGCTCACCGAGTTTCTCCCCGTCTCTTCCACGGGCCACCTCATCCTGCTCGGAGAGCGCCTCGGAGCGGAGAGCGACGCGGCAAAGACGCTCGAAATCGTCATCCAGCTCGGGGCCGTGCTGGCGGTGGTTTTGTATTACCGCGCAACGCTGCTCGATCTTCTCAAGGGGCTCTTGAAGCGCGAGGCCGCCGCCGTGCGCCTCACGCTCGCGCTGTTCATCGCGTTCTTGCCGGCCGCCATGGTGGGCCTCGCGTTTCACAAGGCCATCAAAGAGAAGTTGTTCTCGAGCGGTCCCGTCGCAGGGGCCCTGATCGTCGGCGGCTTCGTGATGATCGGCGTCGAGCTTTGGCGCAAAAAGAAGGACGATCCGGGCCTCGAAGGGGTCGAGCACGTGACGCCGAAGCGGGCCCTCGTGATCGGCGTGGCGCAGTGCTTCTCGCTGTGGCCGGGCGCGTCGCGGGCCATGAGCACCATCGTCGGCGGCCAGCTCACGGGCCTCTCCACGCGCACCGCCGCCGACTTCTCGTTCTTGTTGGCCATCCCCACCCTGGGCGCGGCCACGGTCTTCGATCTCTTGAAGAACGGCGACGAGCTGCTCACGATGGAGGGCGGAACCACCGCCCTCGTGATCGGGCTCGTGGTCTCCTTCGTCGTGGCGCTCGCGGTCATCGCGGCGTTCTTGCGCTACCTGCGGCGCTTCGGCCTCGTCCCCTTCGGCGTCTACCGCATCCTGCTAGGGATCGTGGTCGTCGTGGCCATGGCCGTCGGATTTGTTTGAGCTCGAACCTATTGAGGCACCATGAAGATCTTCATCGATACGGGCGATTTGGCTGAAATCCGCGAAGCAAACGACATGGGCGTGATCGACGGCGTGACCACCAACCCGTCGCTGCTCGCCAAGGCGGGCAAGCCCACCAAGGAGGTGATCGCGGAGATCTGCGCCGTGGTCGACGGGCCCATCTCCGCCGAGGTCGTCGCCACCGACATGAACGGCATCCTGCAAGAGGGGCGCGAGCTCGCGAAGCTCGACAAGAACGTCGTGGTGAAGGTGCCGCTCATCGCCGAGGGCCTGAAGGCCGTGCGCATCTTCAGCGCCGAGGGCATCAAGACCAACGTCACGCTGTGCTTCTCGGCCTCGCAGGCCTTGCTCGCCGCGAAGGCCGGCGCGACCTACATCTCACCGTTCGTGGGTCGCATCGACGATGTGTCGGGCAACGGCATGGACCTGATTCGGCAGATCGTCACGATCTACAAGAACTACGGCTACAAAACCGAGGTGCTCACCGCGAGCGTGCGTCACCCCGTGCACTTCGTCGAAGCCGCGCTGATCGGCGCACACGTGGCCACGGTGCCGCTCAAGGTCATCAAGCAGCTCCTCAAACATCCGCTCACCGACGCGGGCCTGGCCCAGTTCCTCGCCGATGCCAAAAAAATCCCCTCCGCCTAAGGCGCCGCCCATCGTCCGCGTGACCACGCGGCGAGGTCCCTTCGAAGGCGTCTCACCAGCGGTGGTGAAGCGCCGCGCCGAAAAAATGCTCGCCGTCCTCGACCTGCCGAGCGTCGAACTCTCGGTGGCGCTCGTCGACGACACGACGATTCACGAGCTGAACCGCAGCTACCGACACAAGAACAAGCCCACCGACGTGCTCGCGTTCCCGATGCAAGAAGACGCGAGCAAGCTCCGCGACGGCGACCTCTTGGGCGACGTCATCGTCTCGATCGAGACCGCGCGCAAGCAGGCGAAAGAGCGGAAAAGGCCGCTGCTCGACGAGCTCACGATGTTGCTCGCGCACGGCCTCTTGCACCTCGTCGGCTACGATCACAAGACCGACGCGGAGGAGCGCGTGATGGTTCAAAAGACGCGCGAACTGGAAGTCAAGGCCCAAACGCGCATGCGTCGATAGCCCAAATATTTCGGCATTTTTCCTTGCGAGGGGGGGAGCGGCTTGTTATCGCTGCGCCCACTTCAGGAGGACATGATGGCCGGATCAAACAAGCTGACGAAGACGCAGATCACCGCGGCGCTTGCCGAGGCGTCGGGGCTCGATAAGCGAGCCATCAACGCCGTGCTCGAGGCGCTCGTCGATCTCGTCGGCAAGCAGCTCGGCTCGAACGGACCCGGGGAAATCGTCATCCCGGGCTTGGTGAAGCTGAAGGCGAAGGCCACAGCCGCCACCAAAGATCGCGATGGCGTTCACCCCATCACGAAGCAACCCATGGTTATCAAGGGCAAGCCCGCTTCGCGCAAGGTGCGCGCGACGCCGATCAAGGCGTTGAAGGACGTGGTGAGCGCGTAGCTTCGGTGGGCGCGCTCTCGGGGGATTTTCGAGCGCGCCAATAGCGAAAGCCGATGGCGGCGATGAGCACCGCGACGAGCGGTCCATCGCCGAGCATCGCATAGAGCGTCAGCGAGTCTTCCCGCAGCGCGGGCGTGGCGATGAGCACGCCGGGATCGGCGCTCGGTCGATTTGCGCGCACCTGCCCCGAAGCATCGACCCACGACGCAACGCCGAGGTTGACGCTGCGCACGAGGTCGCGACGCATCTCGATGGCGCGCATCGCGCCGAGGCGCGCGTGGAGCTCGGGCTCCGCGGAGCCTACGAACCAAGCATCGTTGGTCACATTGACCAGCAGGTTGGGGGAGAGCGTCCGCGTGACGAGGCGACCCACGCTCGGCAGCGTGTCTTCGTAGCAATTGAGGATCGCCATGCGAACGGTCGGGCTGCCCGTGCGATCGAGCGTGAGCGCCCGCGGCTCTTCGCCCGGGATGAGGCCGCCGCTTTTTTGAAAAATGCGCCTTAGCCAAGGGAAATATTGGCCCCCGGGCACCATCTCGCCGAACCACAAGAGTTGCAGCTTGTCGTAGGGCGCCTGCATCGCGCCGTCGGGGGTGAGCAGGGTCGCGGAGTTGTAGCTGTTGATCTCGATCGTGCCGTCGGGCAATCGAACCGGGCGCGCGTGCGTGATGAGCCCGAACAAAACCGGCCCGCGCACGCCCTGGCCGATGATGGCGCGTGAGCCCTTGGGGGCCTTTCGTTCTTCGTGATTGAGCGCGTGGGGATAGGCCGCTTCGGGCCACACAGTCAGCTCGGCGCCTTCCTCTTCGGCGCTCAACGTGAGGTCGCGAAGCCGCTGCAAGATCCAACCGTTGTTCTTCGGATCCCAGCGTTCGAGCGGTTGCACCGCCTGGTCGACGAGGGCCACACGCAAGCGTGGGAGAGCCTCGGAAGACGCTTCGATCGACGCCATGCGCAGGCGGCCAAAGGCCGCGAGCGCCGCGAAGCCGCCGACGAAAATCGCAAACGTGCGGAGCCCTTTCCGCCGCTCCGAGGGACCGATCATGAGCAAACGCACGGCCCGCACGAGCAGCGCGGCGAGCGCCGCGAAGATCACAGAAACGCCGCGTTCGCCGATGAAATCGGCCAATTGCACGAAGGAGGGCCAGGGCGATACGAGGCCGGCGGGGGTCCACGCAAAGATGGTCGGGACGAGCACCGTAACCATCACGCCCAGCGCGAACGAAAGCTCCAAAGGCGCCTTCGCACGATGGCGCGCGAGGTGCGTGGCGAGGGCGCCCATGCCCCAGGGCACGGCTTGTCCCAGCGCAAGAAGCACGAGCGCGAGGTAGCCGCCAGCGGAGCCGAGGGGCGTGTAGCGAACCACGACGTCCGGGACAAATCGAAGCCCGACGACGCCCGCCGCGGTGCCCCACACGATGCCGCGCCCGAACGCGCGACGCGCCGAAGATGCTTCGTCGGCGACCGCCGCGAGGAACGCCAAGCCCACGATGACCGCGGGAAAAATGTCAGTGGGAGGGGACGTCAGGGCAAACGCAACGCCGCCGAGCGTCGCGAGAAGCAACCCTCGGTGGCGTTGGGGGAGGGCTACCACCAGAACGTGATACCGCCTCGGAACAGGCCCCCGCCGGACGTATCCGTAGAGCGGCCGGTGTTGGCGTCGACGTACTCGGGGTAGATGCCCGGATCGGTGCGGCTGCGGATGAAGCCCAGACCGTCGATGTTGAGCGACACGAGCTTCGTCACGCGGAACTCGAGGCCGACGCCGCCGTGGCCGCCAAAGTAGCTGTATTCCTCGTGGAAGCCGTCGCGGCCGGCGAGCAGCGGGCTCGCTTCGTTGGACTCGACCTTGGCGTGCGACCAGTTGAGCCCGCCCATGAAGTAGAACTGCACCGCGCTGCGCGGGTTGACGTAGAGCAGGCCGCTCAGCGTCATCGGCACCTCGGTGCGGCGGAAGCCGTTGTAGTCGGTGCCGCCGAGCAGATCGATGCCGGCGTCGAAGGCGAACGCGGGGACGGGGCGGAAGCGGAAGCTCATGCCGAGGCCTCCCATGCCCGCGTCGTCGGCGGCCCCTTCACGCCTGCCCATGGCCACCCCTTCGAGCCGAAGATTCAAGCCCCAAACCCGCGTCCAGGGGCGCTTCTTCGCGTCGCTGACGGGGGGCGGCGGGGGCACTTCGCGCACGGGCTTCGCGGCCGCAGGCGCCGGTTGCGTGACAATGACCACCTGCGGGGGAGGCTCTTCGGGGACGTCTTGATAAACCACCACGGGAGGCTGCCGGCCGTCTTCGGGCGGCGGGATGACGACGGTGGTCGAACCCCTCGGTGTGGTTGGGCGGGCACCGCGGCGAACCACGGGCGGCGGCGTTGCAAAGTCCCCAGAGGCCTCATCGGGCGTGTCGGGCAATGCGGTCTCGGGCGGCGGAGCCACCTCGACTTCTTCGCAGAACCAGCCACCGGGCGGGCACTGGGGATCGTCAGCAAGTGCGCTGAGCGGTGCAGCAACAATCAGCGCGAATACGGCGGGAGAAACGAAGCGACGCATGATCGACTCCTGGTGCGCGGTCGGAGCTTCCGGGAACCGTTGGCAAAGCATAGCAACGCAGGTGCCACGATGCAGCCTCGGCATTCGAGGCTCGAAGAGAGTTTCGCACGATTGGCGTGCATGGTCTGCAACGGCGCACGTGTAACGCTGCGTTCACGCCGTCGGAAAACTGCCTGCGCGTCCCGAGCGATCGAGTAGCGTCGGGCCGTTATGCCGGTGTTAACCCTCAAATCGGGCCATGTGCGTCCCGTTTGGTCCGGGCACCCCTGGGTATTTGCGCAGGCGGTTCAGCGCGTCGAAGGTGGAGCGTCGGCCGGGGATGAAGTGCTCGTCGTGGACCCCCAGGGCAACACCCTCGGGCGTGGTCTGTATGCGCCAAGCTCGGCCATTGCGGCGCGCATTTTCACGCGCAATCCCGAGGTGCACATCGACGCCGCGCTGTTTCGAAAGCGCATCGAGCGCGCGCAAAAACGCCGCCTCGCGATGGACCTGCCGAGCCGCGAGCCGGGACGCGAGTCGACGGCCTATCGCTTGGTTCACGCCGAGGGCGACGGCTTGCCGGGGCTCGTGGTGGATGTCTACGACGACGTGGCGGCCGTGCAGCTCAACACCGTGGGTCTCAAGCTGCGCGAAGGGCTGATCTTCGAGCTCCTCGAAGAGGCCCTGCACCCCCGCGCGATCCTCGATCGCACGCCCCTCGAAGTCGCCAAGATGGAGGGTTTCGAGGCGACGAGCGGCGTCGTGCGAGGCGACACGAGCATCGAAGAGCTGCAATTTCACGACCGCGGGCTGCGCTACGTGGTGCCCCTACGTCTCGGACAAAAGACCGGCTTCTACCTTGATCAAAGGCCTCTTCGCGCGCGCGTCGAAGAGCTGGCGAAGGGGCGCAGGGTCCTCGATGTGTTCTCGTTCGTCGGAACCTTCTCGCTCGCGGCGGCGCGGGGCGGCGCTTGGGAGGTCGTTGCGGTCGACAAGAACGCCGTCGCTCTGGAGATCGGCGCCGAGTGCGCTCGCGAGAACGGCCTGGCCGATCGCATTCGCTACACCCGCGCCGACGCCAAAGACGCGCTGGAGCAAGCTGCGCGCGATGGGGGGTTCGATCTGGTGGTTTGTGATCCACCGAAGCTTGCGCCCACCCGCGCGAATCGCGAGGGCGCGCTCGGGGCCTACCGTCGCTTGGCGGCGGCCGCCTGTCGCGCCACGAAGCCCGGCGGTGTGTTGGTGTTCTGCTCGTGCTCGGGGGCCGTTGGTATCGACGACCTCGTGCGCGCGTTGGCGCAAGGCGCGCGCGACGCGAACCTCGTGGCGACCGTCAGCGAGCGCTTCGTGCAGGGGGCCGATCACCCCGTATTGGCTGCATTTCCCGAGGGCTTGTACCTGAAGAGCGTCATCGCGTGGATCGACACCATTTAGTTAGCTATGCAAACTATCGACGCCTTGTCTCAAGAAGAAGTGGCCCGCTTGGATGGCCTCGTTTTCGATTTGGATGACACCGTCCTCGACCACGGGACGCTGGCGGAGGCCACGTACGCCGCGCTGTTTCGGCTGCGCGGGGCGGGCTTTGCGGCTATCGCGTGCACCGGACGACCGGCCGGATGGGGCGAGGTTCTGCTGCGCATGTGGCCCCTCGACGCGGCGGTCACGGAGAACGGCGCCATCGCGTGGGTTCGCGAAGGCGCGCGGGTCGTGGCCGTGGGGAGGACACCTCCTGCGCAGCACCGCGCGCTGCGCGTCGAGCTCGTGGCCCTCGCGGAGGAGCTGATTCGCGCCTACCCCGCGGCGGCTCTCGCCGACGACAACGCCGCGCGCCTCGGCGACGTGAGCATCGACATCGGCGAATACCGGAGGGTGCCCCCGGAGGACGTGGCCGCCATGCGCCAGATCGCGGCGTCGCGCGGCGTGCGCACGTTCCAGTCGAGCGTGCACATGCACCTGACGCACAGCGCGGAGGACAAGGCGTCGGGGGTGCTCTGGCTGCTGCGCGAGCGGCACGGTTTGGATGAGACGCGCGCGCGGCAGCGCTACGCGTTCGTTGGTGACAGCGCCAACGACGCCGTTGCGTTCGGCGCCTTCGGCACGACCTTCGGCGTGGCGAACGTACGCGGTCACTTGAGCCGCATCAGCGTGCCCCCGCGCTACGTCGCGAAGAGCCCGATGGGCGCGGGATTTGTGGAGATCGTCGAGCGCTTGGTGGGCCTACGTCAGCCTGCACCGCGTGCGCGGTAGCAGTCGCGGCAAAACACGTCGCGGCCTTCCACGGGCCGAAATGGCACGGTGGAGCTGACACCGCACGACTTGCACACGATCGGGAAGCCTTCGCGCTGCTGGGGAGGCCGCCCATCTCGGTTCGCGCGTGCGACGCGCGGACGTCCTTCGGAGGGAAACGAGGGCGCGCGATATTCGCCGTCGGGCCGGGGACCACCGCCACGAAACGGAGGACGCGGAGCGCGTGCGCGGTAAACCGATTCGCCCCAGGCAGGGGGCGTCTCCACGGGCATGGGGCTCCGATATTCGTCGCGATTCCCCGTACCCCGCGGGGGCCGTCCGGACCCACCGAAGCCACCATTGGCGTCGCTAAAAGAGCGCTCCCCTCCACCGTTTCGTTGCTTTCTCGCCGCGCGGCACGCCTTGCATCGCTTCGGGGGCGCGAGCTGTTTCTCCGCGTAGAAGGCCGCTTCGGCCCCTGAGAAGAGAAATGAAACGCCGCAGTCCGAACACGCGATCTGCTCGTTCTCCATGGTCATGATTGCCTCGGTCGATGCGCACGGCGCATCTTTTTTTCGGTTCATAGTGGCCGCAAACGGCCAGGAACCAGGGGTTTTCTAGTTACTTTGGACGGCGCGGCCGTCGCTCTGCGGCACGTTGACATGCTCCGTACGGGGGTCAAGCGGGCGCTCGAACGAGGGCCGACGGGCCTCAGGGCTGCTTTCCCCCTGTGCTCTCGCGCAGCAGGCGAAAGGCGGTTGCGAGCTCGAAATCGCTCCCACTGCTGGGATCGAACGGCACCTCACGCTCACCCGGGGCGCCGCGCGCGGGCGCCTCCGGGGCGGTCACCACCCTTTGAGGCTTCGACCGGGCCGCTTGCCCCGCCTCCGCCGGCAGATGGCCTTCCAGGTCGCCTTCGCGGATCGGGCTCCGCGTCGCTGCGGTTTTTGGATCCTCGATGAGCACGTCCGGAGCGATGCCCGAGGCCTGGATGGATCGGCCGCTCGGCGTGTAATAGCGCATGGTCGTGAGCCGAAGACCGGAGCCCCCGGGCAGGTCGAAGATGGTTTGCACCGAGCCTTTTCCGAACGTGGGGCGCCCGACGAGGGTCGCTCCGCGGCTGTCCTGCAGGGCCCCCGCCACGAGCTCGGCGGAGCTTGCCGAGTATTCGTTCACGAGCACCACCACCGGGACCGATGCCAGCGCTCCGCCCGGCCGCGCGCTCACGCGATCGATGACCTCGCCGCGATGACGCGTCGTGTAGACGAGCCCCGAATCGAGCAGCTCATCGGCCACGGCCTCCGCTTCGTCGACGAGCCCCCCGGGATTGTCGCGCAGATCGAGCACGACACCGCGCAACGCGCTCTTCGAGGCCCCCCGCAGAGTGCCGATGCCGCGCAGCATTTCTTCGTGTGTTCCAACCTGAAATTGCTTGATCCGGAGGTAGCCGAAGTTTTCGATGAGGGGCTTTGCGGAGATACTTTGAACTCGAATTTCTTCGCGCGTGAGATCGATCTCGAGGGGCTCCGAGACGCCGGGACGACGCAGCGTGATGTGGACCTTCGAGCCGATAACGCCGCGCATCATCGTGACCAGCTCGTCCACTTGTTGGCCGCGTGTAGAGCGCCCATCGACCGCGATGATCTGGTCGCCCGAGCGCACGCCCGCACGCGCCGCGGGGGAGCCTTCGATGGGCGCAAGGACCGTCACGTAGTCGTCGCGGTAGTCGACCTCGACGCCGATTCCCCCGAATTTTCCCTGCGTATCGCCCTCGAAAACCGAAAACTCTTGCGCGGGCATGTAGGCCGAGTGCGGGTCGAGCTCGGCCACCATCCCCTTGATCGCGCCCTGAATGATGCGCTGCCGATCGGCGGGATCGACGTAGTTGTTCTCGACGAGCACGAGCACCCGCGCCAGCTGATCGAAGGGCGCGTAGGGGCTCGAGCTACCTGTCGTCGCGCTCGCAACTTGCGCGGTCGCAGCGCCTCCTGCGAAGGCTGCGGCGACAAGGAGCGAGGTCTTGGTCCATCGGCCGAACATCATGGGCGCTATCCTAGCTTTCGAAGCGGCGCCCAAGGTTCTCGCGGCTCATTTGTCCCATGCGCCGTGATAGGCTATGTTCCCGCTTTCTCACGTGACCTCTTTGCCGAGCGACACGCCGTTCGCACCGGAGTGGGCCCGTTCGCGGACTCTCCTCAGGCGCGAAGGCGGCCTCCGACGAGGAAGGGTTCAAAATTGGGCTTGGACGCGGCGAGAGGGCGGGGCTACCGGCCATTGCCGCAGCGTCCGGGCCCGGTTTGGACCGCCACAGGACGCAGCGCAACGGCGAATCTTTCTGCGTTAGACCGTCCAGGATGTCCAAGCCCAACGATCGTGAGCTCGTACAACAGGCGCTCCAGGGAGATTCCAACGCCTTTGGTCTCCTCGTTCGACGCCATCAAAAAAGGGTCTATCGCCTGGCCTTTCACATGCTCCGAAACGGGGCGGAGGCTGAGGACGTGACCCAAGAAACCTTCGTGCGAGCCTACCAAGCGCTGCCGCGCTTCGATGGGCGCAGCGAGCCATTTACGTGGCTCTACCGCATCGCGGTCAACCTCTCGCTCAACGCGATTCGGGCGCGGAAATCGAGCAAAGCCTCGACCCCCGACGACGACCCGCGCATCGAGAGCCTGCTCATGGAGCGGCGCTCGAGCTACGGCGGCGATCCCGCGAAGTCGTCGCAAGACAAAGAGCTCGCCCAGGCCCTTGTCGATGGCATTGACTCGCTGTCGGACAGCCTGCGAACCACCTTGATTCTCGTTTGCATCGATGGGGTTGCCCACGAAGAGGCTGCCCAAATTCTGGGCTGTCCCGAGGGGACGGTCGCCTGGCGGGTGCATGAAGCTCGGCGCAAATTGCGCGGGTATCTGGCCTCCCGCGGTTTTGAAGGAGAAGGCGAATGAACCTGGCGAACGAAGAGCTCGACGGGCTTCTCCGCCAGTGGCCCGCTCCCGCGCGCGACGACGCAGCGTGGGAGGGCCTCGCGGAGACCATTGTTGGAGCCGCAACGGCGGCCAAAAACACCGACGAAACAGCGGATTTTCTGAGCGATCCGCTGCCCCGCGAAGAGGGCGAGCCCGACGGCGTCGCCGAGCAAGCCAAGCGTCCGCAGCTGTCCCTGGTCCAAGGGCCACAGGTGCAAGCACAGATGGAATCAGATTCGAAGGGAGCCTCAAAAATGGCGGACGAGCAGAGCGGCAATGGGAGCGAAGGTAGTGCGGTGGAGACGCCCAAGCCGGTAGCGAGCGTGCGACCCCGACCTTCCTTGCGTGCCATCGCCGAACGGGCGAGCCAGGCGGGATTGTCCAAGGCGCCGTCGTCCGAGGCGGTGGTGGTCCCCTCCACGTCCACGCCCCTGCCCGGCATCAAGTCCTTGCGTCCCACCGAGGCCTCGGCGGACGACTCGGGCATCGTCGACCTCAAAACGATTCACGCGAGCGTGACCGCGCAACAGAAGGCCGCCGCGGAAAAAGCGAAGCCCGCCTCGAAGGGCCTTTACGACGACGAAGAGGACGACAAGGGCTTGGCTGCGGCCGCTCCCGCAGCGGCGGCTGAGAAGGCCGACACGGCCAAGGTGATTCCGATCTCGGCGGCCCCGGCGGTCACCGCGGCGCCGGCCGAGAAAAAGGGCTCCGGCGGTGCCATCGCGGGTGTGGTCATCGCCTTCGTCGGCATCGCTGCCGCCGCCGCCATTTTCCTGCGCGGCAACGATTCGGCGCCTGTCGCGACGGCTCCCGAAGCTGCGAAGCCAGCCGCGGTGGCGCAGGTCGAGCCGACCGCCGATCCCGCCAAGGACAAGGCCCCCGCCGAGGCTGCTTCGGCCGCCACCGAAGAGCCCGCACCTGCCGCCAGCGCGGACAGCGCAAGCGCAGCGTTGGCTCAAAACACCGGCGCCGGCGCGGCACCTCCGACGGGGGCTCCCGGCGACGTGAAGCCCGCGGCGGGTCCGAGCGACGCGCCCAAGGCCACGGGGGGCGCCAAGCCTGCGGCGGGTGGCGACGCAAAGCCGGGCGACCTTGCGTCGGCCATGGCGCAAGCGGCGGGCGCTGAAAAAACCGCCACCACGGACACCAGTGCGGCGCAACCGGCCGCCGGTGGGGCCAAGGGCGGCAGCACGCCGGAGCAGCCCTCGCAGGGCTCGGTGCAGGCGGCGGTCGGCTCCGTGATGGGCGGCGCCAAGGCCTGTGTCGCCGGCGCGGACGACGTCTCCCGAGCCAACATTACGTTCTCGTCGAGCGGCGCGGTCAGCAGCGTCAGCGTCACCGGCTGGGCGGCCGCCCATGGCAAGACAGGTTGCGTCAAGTCGGCCCTGTCCGGGGCCAAAGTGG
>CAYLJT010000195.1:0-11437 GCA_964383995.1 uncultured Polyangiaceae bacterium | reverse complement strand
TGACCGTCACCTACCCGATCATCTTCTCGCCTGGCGGTTGATCACGTCGGTTTGCGGGTCGTGACAGGCCCCAGCGCCCCGAGGACACAATCCTCGGGGCGTTGTCGTTTTTTCAAGCTGATTCGGCTGACTCGACGCGTTTGGATTGTGCCTGGACTTCGCCGGGTCCCTACGCCTATCCTGCCGGGCGCCGCGATTCGGCTCGAAATGAGGGGAACTGCCCCCGAGATGACGATTTGCCGGAAAAAGACGGTCGAGGATGCGTTTCTGTGATTCGTGCAGCACGGAACGACAAGACGCGGTCTACGCGACGACAAGGACGATGACTCCCACCAGGAAACGGTGGCGAGCTTGGAAAGGTGGGCTTTTGAAGATGAAGCTGGGCAGATTGTTGATGACCTCGTGTCTCGCCCTTTCGTGCTTGCTCGGCGCCGGTTGCAGCCGCAATCGCCAGGAGGCCGTCATCCTTGCGAACGAGGGTGACAAGGCCGTGAAGGTCGACGTCGAAGGCGCGATCAACAAGTACGAGCAGGCGACCAAGCTCGACCCCACGAGCCACCGCATCTTCTACAAGCTCGCGTCGGCTTACAAAAAGAAGGAAGAGTGGGATCGCGTGGCCTCCACGTTGAGCCGCGCCGCGCAGCTCGCACCCACCTTCGCGAACTACTTCTTCGAGCGCGGGTACGCGTTGGAGCAGCAGGCGCGCAAGAAGACGATCTCGTGGGAGGAGGCGAAGGAGCCCTATCTCAAGTGCATCGAGGTCGATACGAACTACGCGGATTGCTACCACCAGGTAGGCCACGTGTTTTTGTGGACCGACGATGAGCAGAAGGCCCTCGACTACTACACGAAGGCGATTCAGCACGATCCGTCGGTCATCTATTACTACTCGGCGCTCGCCGACCTCTACATCCGCCTCGGGTACATCAACGAAGCGGAGCAGGTGTTGAAGGAGGCGAAGGCTGCCGCGAAGGTCGGGGACAAGTACCTCTTCGGCGTGCACAGCCTGCTCGCGCAGGTCTATCAGGAGCGTGGGAACATGCTCGAAATGGTGGCCGAGCTCGAGGCCGCCAAGGCCGCGGCGCCCGCCGAGGGATCGGAGGCGGTGCAGATCCTTTGGAGCTTGGGCAGCACCTACGCGAAGCTCGATCCTCCGCGCAAGCAGGAGGCGATTCAGATGTTGAAGGGCTTTAGCGCGCGCGCGTGCAAGGGCTCAAAAGCCGCGCTGTTCAAGACGGAGTGCGAGTCCTCACAGCGCCTTGTGTCGGATCTCGGCGGCACCATGCAGTAGCGGGCGGGGCTCCCGTTCGAGAAGCACGTGGTCTAGCGGTTGTTCGAGGGCCTCATGTCGATTGATTTTTCAGCGCGTCTTCAGTTTCTCGAATCGATTCATGACTGGCAGGGGCTCGTCGAAGAGCTCGAAGCACGCATCGCGTCCACGAATGACGCGCCCGAGCGTGCGGCCCTGCACCTTCGCGTCGGGCACGTGCTCGACGACAAGTTCATGCAGGCCGCGAGGGCCCTGAAGCATTTTCAGGATGCCTTCAAGCAGAGCCCCGCGTTGATCGAAGCGCTGACCGCTGCGCGCGCCATCTATTGGGAGCTTGGCAAGGTCAACATGGTTCAGAAGCTCCTGGAGCTGGAGCTAAAGAGCATTCACGAAGGCGAAGGGGCGGCACGACGCCTCATCGAGCTCGGGGATGTGCTCTGCGATGCCGGGGAGATCGAGCGCGCGATGGCCACCTATGCACGCGCCCTTGGCGCGTCCGCCGGGGCAAGCGACGACGCCCGCAAGCGTCTCGAGGACGTGCAGGTCGACGCCGCGACCTGGAGCGCACGGCTCGATCAGCTCGCTGCGGAGGCGGAGGATGGATCCCTCTCGGGCTCCGCGCGCGCGGCGACGTTCCTTCGCGCCATGCGGATCGCGAAGCGCTTCGCGCCCGAGCGCGTCGAGGCGTTGGCCGCTCGCGCTTACGAAGCGGACCCCGGTGACCGTCAAGCGGCCACGGTGTTCGAAGGGATCTTGTCGCAAGAAGAGCGGCTCGCGGCGCTGCGCGAGCTGCAGCGGCGGGTGCTCGATCGACTGCAGCCCGCCGAGCGCGCGCGTTACGCGTTCCTCTACGGATCGCGGTGGGCTTCGAAGCACCACGATACGGAGCTGAGCGCAGCGCTGATCGCGGAGGCGCTCACGCTCGATCCGTCCAACGAGGCCGCGTTCGTGTTCTTGCGCGAGCAGTGGGGCACGCGCGACGGCGATTGGGCCAAGGTGGTCGATACCGCCGAGGCCGCCGTGGCGGCGGGCTCGACGTCGCCCATGATCGTCTCGCAGGCCGGTCTGCTCGCCTGGAAGCAGCTCGGAGATATCGGGCGCGCGGGCTCCGCGTTCGCGAAGCTGGCCGAGCTGATGCCCGACCACCCGGCCCTCTCGGACTACGCCGCGCAGACGGGGCAAACCGTTGGAGCTCAAACGATTTCCGCGGATGAGCCCGCGGCGGATGAAGCAGGTCAAGAGGCTGAATTGAGAGGCGAGGAAGAGGCCGTCGTGGACGAGTCCGATTTGGTCGCGGCGCCTCCGGTCGAGGCGCCTCAAGAAGAGGTTCCCGAGCCCGCGGCGGCGCCCGTCGCGGAGGTCGCCCCGGCTCCTCCTGCCGCGCCGCCGGCTGCTGCGCCGGCCGAAGCTGCGCCCGAGGTCGCTCCGGTGGACCAAGAGAAGGTCGACGAGCTGCTCGCGCGCGCGGAGAAGCAGCAGCAGGCGCGCCGCTTCAACGAGTACGTCAAGACCCTGGTGGAGCTCGCGGAGACCGTCGGGCAGCCCGAGGAAAAGATCGAGTACTACCGGCAGGCGGCCGAGATCTTCACGTCGAAGTTCTCGAACACGGCGGAGGCCGTGCGTTGCTACGAGGCGATTTTGGCCATCGATGGCAACCACGCCGAAGCCATCGACTTCCTCCGTCAGAGCTACGAAAAGCGCCGTGACTGGGAGAAGCTCATCGGGCTCTCGCGGCGTGAGGCCTCGAACCTTCCGATGGGCGCGGAGCGCGCCGAGCGCTTCTTGGAGATCGCGCGGCTGGCGACGGAGCGCGTGAAGAAGCCCGATGTGTGCATCGAGCTGTGGCGCGAGGTCATCGACAGCGACCCTGCGAACGATGAGGCGCTCACCAACCTTGGCAACTTGTACGAGCGCGCGAAGGAGTGGGAAAACCTCGGCGAAGTCCTGAAGAAGCAGGCGGATGCGACCTTCGACGAACAGGCGAAGCAGACCATCTACGCCAAGCTCGGTCAGCTCTACGGCGACCGTCTGGACAACGACGAGGCCGCGGTCGACGCGTGGCAAAAGCTCCTCGCGCTCAACCCGCAGGACCGCCGTGCGCAAGAGGCGCTGAAGAAGAAGTACCTCGCCCTCGGGCGCTGGGACGACCTCGAGGTGTTCTACGCCGAGAGCGGCAAGTGGGACGAGTTCATCCGCTTGCTCGAAGCGCAGGAGTCGAAGGAGAAGGAAGATCAGGCCAAGATCAGCCTGCTCCTCAAGACCGCGCAGCTCTGGATTACGCAAAAGGGCAAGGTCGATCGAGCCGCGAAGGCCTACGAAAAGATCCTGACCATCGACGAGCGCCACCTCGGCGCCGCCGAGGCGTTGATCCCGCTCTATACGTCGGCGGGCAACGCCAAGGGGCTGGCCTCGGCCATCGAGGTGAAGCTCTCGCACGACATCGATGCCGCGACGAAGCTCGAGCTTTATCGCGAGGTCGCGTCGATTTACGAGACGAAGCTCAAGGAGGTCGAGCGGGCCTTCGAGCGCTATTTGGCGGCCTTCGATTTGGCCCCCGACAACGCCGAGTGTGTCTCGGACGTCGAGCGCGTGGCCGGTGCGGCCAATGCTTGGGACGCGCTGATCGCGGCCTATGGAACGGCCATCGCGCGGGCCGAAGAGGCGGGCGACAAGGTGCTGGGCATCGATCTGCGCCTGCGTCTCGGACGTGTGCTGCTCGAAGAGGTCGCGAAGCCGGCGGACGCCCTCGCGCAATACAGCGCCGTCTACGAGATCGACGACGAGAACGCCGACGCGATGGCGGCCCTGGAGCGGCTCTACCGCGAGATGGGGCGCTTCGAGGATCTGCTCGGCGTCTACGAGAAGAAGCGCGCGCTCACGACCGACGACGACGAGCGAAAGCGCATTGCGTATGCGGTGGCCGGTCTGTTCGAGAACGAGCTTGGCGATGCAGGGCGCGCGACCGCGACCTACGAGCAGGTGATCGAGGAGGACCCCGCGGACAGCACGGCGCTCTCCGCCCTCGACAGGCTGTATCGCGAGCAGCAACGCTGGGAAGCCTACGGCGACGTCCTGCGGCGTCGCATCGAGCTCGATGTGCCCGAGGCTGAGCTCATCGATCTGAAGCTGCGCCTCGGCGCGACCCTCGAAAAGCACCTCGACGATGCGGCCGGCGCGCTGCTCAACTACCGCGAGATCTTGTTGCTCGACTCGGGCAACGATCCCGCCCGTTTGGCCCTCGAAGCGCTGCTCGAAAACCCGGCGCTCCGGGCCGAGGCCGCGGAGATTTTGCAGGAGATCTACGAGGGGCGAGGGGACTTCGAGAAGCTCATCGGCACCCTCGAGATCCTCGCGAGCGTCGCGGCTGCGCCTGCGGAGCGCGTGGCGCTTCTGCGCAAGGCGGCGCGCGTTTCGGCGGATAGCTTGAACGACCTCGCGCGTGCCTTCGATGCGCAGGCGCGGGCTCTCCAAGAGGATCCCACGAACGCCGACGCTCAACGCGAGCTCGAGGCCTTCGCGGCGGAGGCCGGGAGCTGGGACAAGCTCGACACGGTGCTGAGCGGCATCGCAGCGACGCTGACCGATCCGTCCCTCGCTCGCGAATATTGGATGCGCCTCGGTGCCATCGACGAGCGCCTCGGAAAGATCGACGAGGCCGCGAGCCGCTACGACCAGGTGCTCGCCATCGATCCCGCGGACGCGGACGCTCTCGCGGCGATGGATACGCTCTATCGCGGCGCGGGTCGTTGGGACGACCTCGTGAGCGTGTTCCGTCGGCGCATCGATCTGCAGACCGACGTCGACGCGCGCGAGGCACTCTACGGCCAAATGGCCGAGGTTTACGAGACGAAGCTCGGACGGCCCGAGGAGGCCGTGGCGGCGTACCGCGAGGTGCTCTCGACGGATCCGGCGAGCCGCGCGGCGCTCGCGGCGCTCGACGGTTTGTTCTCGCGGCTCGGCTTGTGGGACGAGCTGGCGGACAACCTCGACGCGCAGCTCCGCCTGGCGGACACCGAAGAAGAGCAGACGATGCTCATGCTTCGGCTCGCGCTGTTGCGCGAGCAGCGCATGGGGCTCGTGGCCGACGCGATCGAGATCTACCGACAAGTCCTCGATCGCGATCCCTCGAACGCGGATGCCCTCGCGGCCCTCGAACGGTTGGGCAAGAACCCCGAGCACGAGCTGGCGATCTCCGAGATTTTGGAGCCCCTCTACCGGCACTCGGGGGACTACCAGCGCCTCATCGGCGTGTACGAAGTGCAGGTGCGTCGCACCGACGACGCTCACCGGCGCGTGGACTTGCTCCACGAAATTGCGACCCTTTACGAAGACGCCGGCGGCGATCTCGGGGCCGCGTTCGATACGCAGGCTCGGGCGCTGGCGATGGATCCGGGCTCCGAAGCGACCCAGGTTGCCCTCGATCGATTGGCGCGCGCGACCGGTCGATTTGCGGACCTCGCGAAGGTCTACGAAGAGCTCGCCGCGACCCAGGAAGATCCGCTCCTGAGCTGCTCTCTCTTTGCGATGAGCGCGCGCGTCTACGAGGACACGGGCGACGTCGAGAGCGCCGTTCGTCACTACCGACGCGTGCTGGAGATCGACGGACGTAACCTCGCTGCCGCCGAGGCGCTGGAGAACATCTTCCGAGCCACCGAGCGCTACCAAGAGCTTGGCCTCGTTCTTCAGCAAAAGGCCGATATCGTCGACGAGCCGACCGAAAAGAAGAGCGCTCTCTTCCAGGCGGCATCGATCGCCGAAGACGTGTTGGAGCAGCCCGCGGAGGCCATCGCGGTCTACGGACGCGTGCTCGATCTCGACCCCGAAGATGTCCGAGCCATCGACGCTCTCATCAAGCTCTACCTCGACCTGTCACGCTGGCAGGATCTGCTCGGCGTCTACCAGCGCAAGGCCGATCTCATCGGCGATCCCGACGAAAAGAAGCAGATTTATTACGAGATGGGCGCCGTCTACGAGCGCGAGCTCGGCGACGTGGCGAACGCCATCGACACCTACCAGCGGGTGCTGGAGCTCGATCCGGACGACCTCCAGTCCCTCGGCCGCCTCGACGTTTTGTATCAGACGTCGGGCAACTGGGCGGAGCTGCTCAGCGTCCTGAATCACGAGGCCGAGCTCGCTAGCGATCCGCTGGAAGCGCTTGGTTTCCAGTACCGCGTGGCCGAGCTGTACGAGAAGCGCCTCGACGATATCGCCCGCGCCATCGAGCTGTATCGCGAGCTTCTGCAGCAGATGCCCGACCACCAGCCCACGCTCGCGGCCCTCGAGGGCATCATGCGGGGCAACCGTGATCCGCTCGGCGCGGCCACCGTGCTCGAGCCGTTCTACGACGCGATGGGCGAGTGGTCGAAGCTCATCGAGGTCTTGGAGGTGCAGGCGGTCGCGGCGGAGGACGCGTACGCCAAGGTCGATCTCTACCACCGCATCGCGCGCCTCTACGAGGACATGCTGACCGATCACGCGTCGGCGTTCTCGACCTACGCGCGGGCCGTCGCCGCCGATATCACCAACGACGAGTCGCTGGCCAACCTCGAGCGCCTCGCGATGGCGACGGGCGGTTGGCTCAACGTCGCGGGTCTTTACGATCAAGAGCTCGCCAAGCTCGGTGAGGATCCCGCGCGCTACGTCGAGCTGGCCCTGCGTTTGGCTCAGATCTACGAGACGCAAATCGAAGACTTCGACGCGGCCATCGGCCGCTACCGCGCGGTCCTCGAAGTGGAGCCCCACAGCCGCGCGGCGCTCACGTCCCTCGATCGTTTGTTCTCACAAACCGAGCGTTGGGCCGAGCTCGCGGCGATCTTGACGCGCGAGGCCGAAATCGCCGAGTCGGAGGATGAAGCGCTCGACGCGAAGTTCCGCCTTGGCGAGGTGTACCAAGGACGCCTCGGTGACATCGATGCGGCCATTGCGGCCTACAAAGACGTCCTCGCGGTCGCGCCCGATCACGGCTTCACGCTGTCGGCTCTCGAAGGGCTGTTCTCCGCTGGCGTGAAACAGCTCGAAATCGGCGAGATCCTCGGGCCTTTGTACGAGTCCGCCGGTGAGTGGGACAAGCTCACGAGCGTCCTCGAAGCGGAGCTCGCGCACATCACCGATCGGGACGCGCGCGTCACGATGCTGCACCGCCTCGCGGAGCTCAACGAAGAGCAGCTCCTCGCGCCCGACGCAGCCCTCGCCGTGCACGTCCGCGTGCTTCGCGAGGTCCCGCTGCAAGAGCGCTCGATCGATGACGTCGAGCGCCTGGCCGGGATCGTCGATTCGGGCTGGGAGCAGCTCGCAAACGCCTACGCCGACGTCCTTGGTTTGCACGCCGATCCGGCGGTGCAAGCGGCGATCGGCAAGCGCCTCGCGCGCCTCTTCGAAGAAGAGCTCGGCGACGTCCAAAAGGCTGAAGAGACGTATCGCTACGTCCTCGGCGTGGATCCGACCGACGTCGAAGGGCTCGCCAACCTCGATCGCATCTACTCGTCGCTGGAGCAGTACCCGGAGCTCGCGCAGGTGCTCGAGCAACGCGTTCGCGCGACCGCCGAGCCCTACGAGCTCGTAGAGCTCTACGAGCGCTTGGGGCAGGTCTACGAGGAACAGCTCCAACAGGTGCCCGAAGCCATCACGGCCTACCGTCGCATCTTCGATGAGCTCGATCCGACGAACGAGCAAGCGAGCGAAGCCCTGGAGCGCCTGTATTCGGTGAGCGGCGCGTGGGGCGAGCTGCGAGCGGTCCTCGATCGGCAGCTCGAGCGCGCGTCGGGCGACGAGGCCGAGGCCGCGATCCAGAGCAAGCTCGCGCGCGTGCTGGCGGTGAGCCTTGGCGACATCCCCGGCTCCATCGAGAAATGGAAGCGCGTCCTCGACCTACGTGGTGAAGACGCCGAGGCCCTCGCCGGGCTCTCGGACCTCTACGAGCGCACGGAGAGCTGGGCCGAGCTTTGTGACGTGCTCGAACGCCACTACGACATCGCGGCCGACGACGAGTCGCGCGTGGCGGTGCTGTTGCGCCGCGCCGAGCTCTACACGACGCGCCTCGATCGCGACGACGCGGCCCTCGACGACTACGCCCGCGTGCTCGACATCGACTACGCGAATTTGCAGGCGCTCTACGCGATTGCCGATATCTGGCGCCGTCGCAACGATGCGAACGAGCTCGTGCTCGCGCTGCATCAGATCGTCGATCGCGCGGCGGCGTCGCTGCCCCCCGAGAACCTCGTGGCGTTGTTCCGCGAGATCGGTACGACCTACCAAGAGGCCCTCGGGCAGACCTACGAAGCGAGCGAGGCCTGGCGCCGTTTGCTCGAAGTCGATCCCCACGACTTCGATGCGATGGCCGCCCTCGAAACGCTGCTCCGCGCGGAGGACCGCTGGAACGAGGTCATCGACGTCAAGATGGCCCGCGCCGGTGCCTTCGAGGCGCCGGAAGAGCAGATCCGCGAGTACACCGAGGTCGCGCAGATTTGGGAGCACCAGATCGGCCAGAAGGACAAGGCCACGCCGGCCTTCGAGCGCATCCTCGAAATCGACAGCACGAACGACGACGCGTTCAACGCCCTGGAGCAGCTCCATACGGCGGCAGGCCGCGCCGAGCCCCTGATCGAGCTCTACCTCGCTCGCCTCGACACGCGTGAGAGCACCGCGGACAAGACCCGCTTGCTGCGCAAAGTGGCCAAGGTGTTCGAGACCCAGCTCGACGACAAAACCCAGGCGTTTGACGCCCTCTTCACGGCCTTCGAGCTCGACTTCGAGGACATGGAGACGGTCCGTTATTTGGAGCGCATGGCGCAGGCGACGAACCGCTGGGGCGAGCTCATCCAAGCGGTCCAGGGTTGGCTCAAGCAGCAGACCGAGCCGCGCGGCAAGATCACGCTCAGCCTTCGTTTGGCCAAGTGGTACGCCGAGGACATCGGCCGCCCCGACTACGCGCAGCCCTACTACCAGCAGGTCCTCGCGCTCGATCCGAACAACGCGACGGTGCTCCGTCAGATGGCGAACTTCTTCAAGAAGGGCGGCAACTGGCAGCAGCAGGGGCAGATGCTCACGCAGGCCTACAACGTCGCCGTCACCGACGTGGATCGCAAAGAGATCCTCACGGAGCTCGGCGAGGTGCTCGAGCGTCGCATGAACGACGTGGAGCAGGGCCTGTCCTATTACAAGCGCGCCCTCGACGTGGATCCGCTCCACGTGCCGGCCCTCGAAGCGCTGGAGCGCATCTACGGCGACCGCGGCGACTCCGCGGAGCTCGTCGACGTCTTGACGCGCAAGGCGCGGGGTCTGACCGATCCCGAAGAGATCGCGTCGGTGAAGCTCCGCGCGGGCGGCCTCTACGAGACCACCCTCGGGCAGATCGACAAGGCGGGCCAGATCTACCGCGAGGTCATCGAGATCGACGCCTCCAACGTGCTCGCCATGCGCGGCTTGGAGCGCGTCTACGCGACCACGGGCCAGTGGCCCGACCTCGTGAAGGTGCTCGAAATGCAGCTCGACGTCGTCACGACCGAGCGCGAGCGCATCGAGGTGCTCTCGAAGATCGCGCAGATCCAAGAGGACCAGTTCCTCAAGCCGGATCTGGCCGCGGCGCGCTACGAGCAGGCCGTCGAGATCGATCCCAACAACGAGTTCGCTCTCGAGGGGTTGGAGCGTTGCTACCGGCGCCTGCGCCAGTGGCTCGATCTCATCAACGCCTACGATCGGCACATCAACGCGACCCTCGATCGGCAGAAGAAGATCGAGCTGTGGAGCCAGATCGCGCAAACCTACGCGATCGAAGTGCAGGACGTCGATCGCGCGATCGACAGCTACCTCAACATCACCGAGATCGACGACGCCAACGTCCCGGCCCTCGAAGCGCTCTCCAAGCTCTACGAGAAGCAGGACGATCCGGCGCGCGCCATCGAGTACATGACGCGCGTCGCGGACCTGTCGGTGGACGGCCGTCAGCGCGTCGAGATGTACTACCGCATCGGTCGGCAGCTCGACGAGAAGCTCGGCGATCGGGTGCAGGCACAAGAGCGCTACGAAATGGCGCTGGATCTCGATCCCGCGCACGTACCGACCCTGGGTGCCCTGCGCGCCATCGCGATGGACTCTTCGGATTGGGATCGCGCCGCGCGCTACCTCGATCAAGAGCAGATGTACACCGAGGCGCCGCGCGCTCGCGCGAAGCTCTTGGTCGAGCTAGGCCGCCTGCGCGAAGAAATGCTCGGCGAGCCCGACCTCGCGATGCAGGCCTACGAGCTTGCGCAGCAATGCGATGCCGACAACGAAGAGGCGGCGTTCCCGCTGCTCAACGCCTACGTCGCGCGCGACGACTACGCGCACGCCGAGCCGCTAGCAGAGATGTTGGCGCGCAAGGCCGGCCGCCGCGAGCGTTCCGAGCAGCACCACCTGCATAACTTGCTCGGCAAGGTGCTGTTCAAGCTCGGCAAGATGGAAGGCGCGCTCAAGGCCTTCCAGACGGCGCACACGCTCGACCTCACCAACCACGAGACCATCCGCGGCCTCGCCGACGTGTGCTTCGAGCTCTCCGACTGGCCCGGCGCCCTCACCAACTACCAAAAGGTCCTCACCATTTTGGGCGAGGAAGAGGCCGAAGAGCGCGCCAACGTCTACTACCGCTTGGGGCGCATCAAGGCCGCGCAGGGGCAGGCGAAGCAAGCGATCAGCAACTACGACAAGGCCCTCGGCATCGACGGCGCGCACCGGCCGACCCTCGAAGCGTTGGTGGAAGCCTACGAAGCGCAGCGGGACTTCGCGCAAGCCTGCACCTTCCGCCAAGCCATCGTCGACAACGTCTTCGACGCCACCGAACGCTTCAAGATGTTGAACGAGCTCGCCGACGCGTGGGCCGACAAGGCCATGATGCCCGATCGCGCCGTGACCGCGCTCGAGCAGGCCCTCGACATCGAGCCGCAAAACCACGTGCTTTTGCACAAGCTTTTGCAGCTCTACCAAAAGACCTCGCAGTGGTCGCAGATGGTCGATTGTCTGCAGCGCATCGCCGACATCGAGACGAACCCCGAGCGCAAGAGCCGCTACCTCTACACGATGGCGCAGCTCTACCGCGACAAGCTGGAGGACCAGCTCCGCGCGGTGGATCTCTTCAACGAGGCCCTCGATCTCAACCCGACCTTCCTCGAGGCCTTCGAGCGCATCAACAAGATC
>CAYLJT010000194.1:0-11496 GCA_964383995.1 uncultured Polyangiaceae bacterium | reverse complement strand
GGCGAGTCCGGGGTCGGCAAAGAGCTCGTGGCCCAAGCTCTCCATCAGGGATCCTCGATCGCGGGCGGACCGTTCATCGCGCTCAACTGCGGTGCGATCCCGAAGGAGCTCGTGGCAAGCGAGCTGTTTGGTCACCGTCGCGGCGCGTTTTCGGGGGCCCACGACACGCGCAAAGGCGCCTTCGACAGCGCCCACGGCGGCACGTTGTTCCTCGACGAAATTGGCGAGCTGCCCATCGACGTGCAGCCCGTGTTGCTGCGCGCCTTGGAGCTCGGCGAGGTGCGTGCCGTAGGGGACGACCACGCGAAGCGCGTGAAGGTGCGCCTCGTGGCCGCGACCAACCGCGATCTCGAAGTGGAGGTTCGGAAAGGGCGATTTCGCGAGGACCTCTTCTATCGCCTCGCGGTGGTGCGCCTCGCGGTACCCCCGCTACGCGACCGGCTCGACGACATCGAGCCTTTGGCGCGGCGTTTTGCCGCCGCGCAGGGTGTCTCGGACCTCTCGGTCGACGTCATCGCGCGGCTCCGTGCGCGGGCCTGGCCGGGCAACGTGCGCGAGCTGCAGAACGTCATTCAGTCGTACATCGCCTTGGGCTCGCTGCCCGGGGCGGCCGCGCGGCTGTCCACGCTGGAGCACGCGTTCGCGGAGATCGTCGACGTCAACGCGCCCTACGCGAGCCAAAAGGAAGACGTGACCGACCGCTTCACGCGCGTCTATCTCACGGCGTTGATGGCGCATACGGGCGGCAATCAAAGCCTCGCCGCGCGCTACGCGGGCCTCAATCGCAGCTACCTCGGGCGCCTCTTGGTCAAGCACGGCATCGCGAAGGGCGTCGACAGTGTCTGGGACACCGACGACGAGCGTGAGCCGTGAGCTACCAGTTGCCCGCGCCGTCCGCGAAGGGCCGCCCGTCGCGGTACGAGCTGCTGCTCAAGATCGCGTCGGGAGGCACGGCCACCGTGTACGTCGCGCGGCGCCGCGATCTCGCGCGGCTCGTCGCGGTCAAGCGCGCGCATCCGCATTTGCTCGAGGACGAAGCGGGGCGCCGCGCGCTGCTCGAAGAGGCGCGCATCGCCTCGCGCATGCGCCACGCCAACGTGACCTCGGTGCACGACGTCGAAGAGACCGCGGACGATCTCTTCCTGGTCATGGACTACATCGAGGGGGCTTCGCTCTCCGAGCTGGTGGAGGCGTCGCGCAGCAAACGCTGGCCGATCCCAGCCGCCGCCGCCGTGCGCATCGCCCTCGATGTTTGCGCGGGTCTGCGTGCGGTGCACGAGCTCGTCGGCGATGACGGTCGACCGCTCGGCACGGTGCACCGCGACATCTCTCCGCAGAACGTCTTGGTCGGCCTCGACGGCACCTCGCGCCTCACCGATTTTGGCCTCGCGCGCCTGGCGCCGAGCCTGGAAGCCTCGCGAACCACGGGCGTCTTGCAGGGCAAGCTCGCGTATGTCGCGCCCGAGGTCTTGGAGGGTGCGCGCTGCGACGTAAAGAGCGAGATCTTCTCGCTCGCGGTCGTGATCTGGGAGTCGCTCGCCGGGCGTCGGCTGTTTCGCGCCGCGACCGAAGCCGAAACCCTGCGTCGTTTGCTCGTCGATCCGGCGCCCCGTCTGTCGCACGTCGCCCCGGAGGTCGGCCCCGCCCTCGACGAGCTGTTGGCTCGCGCCCTCGAAAAAGACCCGGCTCGCCGCCAAAGCTCGGTGCGCGTGTTCGCCCAATCCCTCGAAGACGCGGCGCGCGACGCGGGCTTGATCGGCACGAGCTCCGACGTCACCGACGCCGTCGACGTGTTGGTCGGCGACAAGCTCGAACGTCGTCGCACCTTGCTCTCCACCACCTTGGCCGTCGCAGACGCGGCGGGCGACGCCGATCCCGAGCACGGCGAGACCGCGAGCATGAACGATCCCTCCACGGTCGCCGTGGAGCTCAGCTCGGGCGACGTGATGCCCGCGACGGTCACCCTCGGCCCCGTGCCCTTTACGCCCGCGCTGCTCTACGGAGCCCACGCGGCCCACCCCGCCAACGAGGGCAGCGCCGCCTCCGATCCCCAGGTCATCACCGCCGTCGTGCCGCGCCCACCGCCGCCCGTTGTCTCGGACACGACGCTTCCGCGCGTGGAGCCCGCCGCGCCGCCGAGCGGGCTTCGCTGGGACGTGATCGTCGCCGCCCTCGGCGGAGCGCTGTTCGTGCTCGTGGTCGTCTTTGTGTGGATGCTCTTCCAGGGCGACGAAGGCGCGCCCGTGGTGGCGGCCAGCGCGAGCCCTTCCGCACCTCCCGTCGCGGCGGTTCCCAGCGCCGCCGAGCCCCAGGCCATCCCCCTATCGGATCTACCCACGACCATCAGCGAGCCCGACACCCTCGGTCCGATTGACCTCAACGACCTTCCTTCCACCACGACCGACATCGATCCGTCCCGCCGTCCCCCCGCGGCCGCGCCCAAGCCCACCGCCAAAGACGCCGAGACCACGCCGCCGCCGAATCCGTACAAGCGAAAGCGCTGAAGCTTCGTGGTAGCCTCGCCGCGTGGTCGACCCCCCGCCCCACGGCGCGCGCGCTCTCATAGCCACGCTGCTGTTGGCTACCTCCTTGTTTTCGCCGACGAGCGCTGTGGCCGCCGACGCCGAGGCGCGGGCGGCGGCCCTCTACGACAAGGGCGTGGCCGCGCAAAACCGCGGCGATTACCGCGAAGCGGCACAGTTGTTCGCCAAGGCCGATGAGGTCTTGCCCGAGCCTTCCGCGCTCGAAGCGGCGATCAAAGCCGCGCTCCTGGCTGACGACGCCATTTTGGGCATGTCCCTCGTCGAGCGCTCCGCCCGCGCTCCGGTCAAAGGCACCTTGGTCCGCGCGGTAAACGAAGCCCAAACCAGGTTCGCCGACCGCGTCGCACAGCTCCGCGTCGATTGTGACGGCTGCGACGTGCGCATGGATGGCAGTCCCATCGGCGTCGGAGTAAGCCAGTGGGTGACCGTCGGGAAGCACCGCCTCTTGGCCTATCGCGACGGCCGTGTGGAGCGCCAATCGGTGCTCGTCTCCGCGGGCGATCACACCGTCATTGCCCTCGATCCCGTAGAGCTCGACGCGGGTCCCAAGGAGGCCGTATTACCGCTCTCCTCCGCGGACCAAGCGACGTCCGAGGGTTCGGACGGTGTCGCCCCGGTGTGGCTCGGCGTGGGCGTCGGATTGACGATCATCGCGCTGGGGGCGACGATCGGCTCGGGGATTGACACCCTCAAACAACACGACACCTTCCTCGCCGACCCCACCGACGCGCGCGCCGAAGAAGGCCAGTCCGCCGAAGCACGAACCTATGTGTTGATGGGCCTGACGTTGGGCCTCGCCGCAACGACGACGCTGGTCGGCGTCTTTGCGGTCGATTGGGGTTCCGAAGGCGAACAGGGCAGAGCCCTCGTGACGCCCCTCCCCGGCGGCGCTGCCGCCAGCGTCGTGACGACGTTTTAGCCCTCCCGCAGTTCCGCCTCCGCCGGCCCTGGATGCCAGTTGGCCGGAGCGCGTCGAGGTCACTCAATGGCTGTTGCGTAGGTCATGGCGATCTCCTTGGTCCTTGTGGCTGACGTGCCGTTGACCTTCCCAAGAGCACGCGTCGAGCCAACGGCGCGGACGCTCGTTTCCCGCGGAGAACGTGGCGAATGGGCCGCTGTCGAACCCCCCTGCACACTGCAGTCGTCACCCCTGCCCACTCGTCCGCGCACCCCGCAGCCGGCCTATCGCGCTCGGCATTTCGCGGACAGCTCCCCCTGCACACTGCAGTCGTCACCACAAAAAGCCGAAGCCCCCAGGACATCCCGGGGGCCTCGGTGAGCGACCCTCACCGGCCGCTCGTTTGCCATTCACCACTCACCAATCATCACCACCACCGTCATCTCCGTAGTCACCTCCATCGTCTCCGTAGCCGTCGTCACCATAGCCATCGTCGCCGTAGCCATCGTCGCCGTAGCCGTCGTCACCATAGCCGTCGTCGCCGTAGCCGTCGTCGCCGTAGCCGTCGTCGCCATAGCCGTCGTCGCCATCATCCCCGTAGCCGTCGTCGCCGGACCCATCGTCCCCGTACCCATCGTCGCCATCATCGCCGTAGCCGTCGTCGCCGGCGCCATCATCACCGCTGCCGTCGTCATCGCCGGCGGAGTCGTCATTTCCGGCCGAATCGTCGCTGTCCGCGCCTTGATCGTCGCTCCCGTCGTCGCCGTTGTCCGACACATTCGTCGTCTGGTTGTCGTCGTCGCCAAACGGCCACGCCTCCGAGACCGCAGTGCTCTCCTTCCCGTGACGCTCATGGCCTGTTTCGGGGGTCGCCACACAAGCTGCGAGACAGGTGGCCGTGAGGACGAAGATTACGGAGTGGAGTTTCATGAGGTCACCTCGGGAGTCGTTGGTTGTCGATTGGCTGAATGGGTTGCTCTCAGCGAGCACGATGAAGGTCTTTGCGATCGTCGTGCCAAGTCGTGGAGGCCGGTCGTCGGTGGCGGCACAGCCGTTGCGTTGTGCGTGCGCACGTTCGTTATTCGGAGATGACCTATGCGCCCCACGCTGCGTTCGAGCCTCGCTCCCCTGAAGAAGGTCGTTCACCGCATGTTCTCGGTCGATCCGCGGGCGCTTGGCCTGCTGCGGCTCGCCCTGGGGGCGATTACGCTCGTCCACGTCGGGACCCTCGCGGCCTCGCTCACGACCTTCTACAGCGATGTGGGGGTCTTGCCGCCGAGCGACCTGCTCGCCATTCGCCCCGACCGCTACAGTCTGCACCTCTTGTCGGGTGACACGCGGGTGCTCAGCGCGCTCTTCGCCGTCCACCTGCTCGCGGCGGCGGCGCTGTTTTTCGGCTACCGCACCCGCCTTGCGACGTTCATCACGTGGCTTTTGACCATCTCTTTACAGCTCCGCAATCCGCTGTTGAACGACGGCGCCGACGCGCTCCTCGCCATGATGCTGCTTTGGGGCAACTTCGTCCCTTGGGGAGAGTGCCTGTCTCTCGATGTCTACCTGGGTCGTACGGCTCGGCGAACGGCGCCCGTCCTCTCCCTCGGGACCTTCGCGATTTTGCTGCAAATGCCGCTCGTTTACGCCGTCACCGCCATGCAGAAGGACGGTCCCATGTGGCGCAGCGACTTCGATGCCGTCTACTTTGCTCTCAACAACGACTTTATCGCGTCGCGGCTCGGTGTGCTGCTCGGCTCGGCTCCCTTGCCGCTCCTGAAGGGCCTCGCCATCTTCACCCTGGCGGCCGAGGCGTCGATCCCGTTTTTGCTGTTTTTCCCGAGCAAATCGCGCGCTCCGCGGCTCGTTGGACTGGGCCTCGGGTTCGCGCTCCAGGTGGGCTTCTTTGCGTGCTTCGATGTCGGGATCTTCCCCTTCGTCAGCAGCGCCGCGCTCCTTGGATTTCTGCCCTCCACGCTGCTCTCGCGGCTCCGCGCTTCGACGGCAGACGCCGCGCCTTCCTTCGCCAGCTCCCGCAGCTACCCGTGGTCCGAGGCCCTTTGTGCGGCCTTTTTGGGCCTCGTCGTGTTGAGCAGCCTGTCCTCGCTCGGGCTCATCGGCGTGCGGCCCGAGGTGTCAAAGACCATTTCCGCCCTGCGCCTCTCCCAAGGCTGGCGCATGTTCGTTCAACCCTCAAAAAACACAGGCTATTACGTGCTCGAAGGCAAGCTCGCTAATGGCCAGAAGATTGATGTTCTGCACCACGACCTGAGCCGCGTGCACTGGGAGAAGCCCGACCACGTGTCGTCGTCGTTCGCGACGCGCAACCTCCGAAAGTACTTCAGCGTGATTCGCAGCGACGAGGCCAAGCCCTACCGCACGGCCTTCGCGACCTACCTCTGCAACGCTTGGAACAGCGCAGCGAGCGCCTCGGGAACAGCTCGCTTGGCGGCGATTCGGCTGCATTTTCGCAGCGTGGCCATCGGTGCGCCCGCCAACGCGCCGGTCGACGACGCGCTCGTCCTGCGAGCGACCTGCGCTCGTGCGCCAAAGACAGCGCCTCGGGCCGAGCCCCTTGTCGTCACCTTGGCGGGCGATTAAAGCCGTAGTCCCCCTTGTCATGATCGCGCTCAAGGTTCTTGGACCGGACACGGCCATTGTCTCCACGCTCTGCGCCGCTTGTCCTCAAGGCCCGAAGGGCTGTTGTACGGGGCCGCCGCCCATGGATTTCGTCGACGCCGCGCGCGTCGTACGGGGCGGACACGGGGCCTTTCTGCTCGAAAAAATCCGCGACAAAAGCCTGTTGATCAGCGAGAACGGCCTCACGCTCCGCCGAAAAAAAGGCCGCGCGTCACGCGAAGAGCCAAGGAGACAGGCGTGTGTGTTTCATGGCCCGGCGGGCTGCACCATCCTCGAAGCGCAGCGGCCGGCCACCTGCAACTACTACGTTTGCGACGACGTCTACCGTGAAGGCATAGAGAGCGGGGGCGGCGCTCTCGTGGAAGAGGCAAAGTCGGTTCATCGCCGCCTCGCGGCCCAAAATGCCGCGTGGGAAGAGGCCCTGCGCCAATGGGTCTGTGCCGAGCACCCCGACGGCCCCCCTTGGGACGAGGCGTTCCTGCACGGGCTCGCGCGCCGTTTCGACGAGCTTCTGCGCGATTCCTGATGCGCAAATCCCTTTCTTCGGCGGAGCTACCGTTGTAAACGCCCTCGCGTGCAAGGCTCCCCTTCGATCTTCGCAAAAGGTCTGCTCGACGGCCAGGTGGCGCTCGTGACGGGGGGCGGCAGCGGGATTGGCCTCGCTACCGCCCGCGAGCTGGCCTACCTCGGCGCGCGCGTGGCCATTTGTGGGCGCACCCTCGAAAAGGTCGAGGCCGCGGTCTCGGTCATCGAGGGCGACGGCATCGAAAAAGACCGTATCTTCGGCGGCCGCTGCGACATCCGCGACCCCGAAGGGATTGCCAGCTTCGTCAGCGACGTCCTCGCTCGCTTCGGTCGTATCGACGCCTTGGTCAACAACGCAGGTGGTCAGTTCCCGTCTCCCGCCGAGCTGATGTCCCCGAAGGGCTGGGAGGCTGTCATTCGCAACAACCTCAATGGCACCTTCTACATGACACGCGAGGTCGCCACCCGCGCGATGATCCCCGCGGCACGCGGGCGCATCGTGAATGTCACGGCCATGGTCGCCCGCGGCTTTCCAGGCATGTCGCACACGGGGGCGGCCCGCGCCGGTGTCGAAAACCTTACCAAGAGCCTTGCCATCGAGTGGGCGCACCACGGCATTCGCGTCAACGCGGTGGCCCCAGGCAACAACATTCGATCGAGCGGCACAGCACGCTACGGCGAAGACATGTTGGAGCTTGCGCGCAAGGCGACTCCCGTCAAGCGCCTCGGCACCGAAGACGAGGTGGCCCGCCTGATCGTCTTTCTGACCTTGCCACAAAACGACTTCATCACGGGTGTCGTCTACGGCGTCGACGGCGGACAGCCCCTCTGGGGAGATGTGTGGATGGTCCCCGAGGCCGACGTCAAGCCTTAGGAAGATGATGGACACTGGGCCGGATCCCGAGGACGTCGACGAGGATCGCGTCGTTCCTGCCCAACCCGAGCAGGCGCCCGAGCTCCCGTCTGCGCCGCCCGTGTCGATCCAACGGCCCGCAGCGCGTCCCTTCCTCGCGCGGGCGCGCGGCTGGGCTCTCCAGCTCTACGCCTTTTGCTTCCTGGCAAGGCCCACGTTCGGCGCCGCGTTCCTGCGCTTTTCGCTGCTCGCGATGGTGCTCTATTCGCGCTTCCCGACCACCAACTACATCTTCGACGAGCAAGAGGCCCTGCTCGCCAACCCCTACGTCAACGGCGTGGGAGGTCTCGAGTTCGTCGACGCGATCCACCGGGATTTTTGGGGCCTGGCGCCGGACCGCAGCGTCGGATCGTACAGGCCAATTCCAAACTTCCTGTGGCGCTCCCTCTGGCACATCTCCAAGGCGCCCTTCTTCCACCATTTTTACAACCTCGTCTTCCATGCGCTCACCGCCGCCCTTCTGACTATGGTGGTTCGTCGCCTGACCAGGCGCGCCGATCTTGCCTGGTTCTCGGGCCTCATCTTCGTGACGGCCGCCGTGCTGACCGAAGCCGTCAGCGGTATCGTGGGCATCGCCGACGTGCTCGGTGGTCTCGGCGCCGTGCTCGCCCTGGGTGCCCTGTTGCTACCCGGCTGGGCCATGCCCTTCGGCGTTTTCCTGGCGCTCTTGTTTGGCCTTTTCTCGAAGGAAAGCGCCCTTGTGTGCGTGCCCTTGGTGCCCTACGCGGCCCTCGTCTTGGCCACCTTGACGCACCCCGAGCGGCCCCGCGCCTGGCTGCGCATGGCGCTCGCGGCGGTCGGCGCGGTGGCGGCCTTCGTGCTCTATGTCGAGCTTCGGAAGGTCTGGTTTCCGTCGCCCTTGCCCTCCGAGCTGACCACGCCTTTACCCGACGACGCGGGGAGGCTTCAGGTGCTCGCGCGCGAGTTTTTGGTCTGGTTCCACCAGGCGTCTCTACCCAAAGACCCACTCAACAACCCTCTGGTCGATGCCACGCCCGACCTGCGTTTAGCGGGTGCGCTGCGGGTGTACGCGCGGGGGTTGGGTCAGGTCGTCTTCCCCTACACGCTGTCTGGGGACTACTCCTACCCGCAGGAGCCGGTGCCCGGGACGCTGTACTTTCCGGGTAGCATTCTCGGCGCATTTTTCACGGTATTCCCCCTGGTTTTGGCGCCCATCTTCTGGATCGCCGCGCTCCTCAAGGGCAGGTCGACCGAGCCGCCCGTCCAGGAGCCATCGACCCTCGACCGTCGCATTCGGCTGGTCGTCGGTTTGTTTGGCCTCGGCGTGGCCCTGAGCGCCATCGGGCTCGAATTTTTCTGGGCGCGCCCGGCCGGACGATCGCTCTTCGTGCTCGGCGTGCCTTGGTATGTGCTTGTGTTGCCGATCGCCGTGCTGGGCGTTGGCTTGTTGACCGACCTCGGTGCGCGCCGTGTGCCTCCCGAAGCGGCCGACGAGCCCGTTCCACTGAGCACTGCGGCCCTGCTCCTGACCGCGGTCGGAGCGGTCTGGGTGGTGGTCAGCTATTTCCCCCACTCCAACATTCCCATCCTGCTCCCGACCGTGCGCGCCGAACGATTCTGGTATTTTCCAGTGCTCGGATCGAGCCTCGTGTTGGCCTCTATCTTCTCTGCCCTGCGCGAGCGTGTCCAAGCTCCGGGGTACCGTCAGGCGGTGACCGCGTTCATCGTGCTGTTCATCGGTTTCCAGTCCGTGCAGGCCTACCGTCATGCCATGGATTACAGGGACGACCTGGCCTTCTGGGGCGCCACCAAAGAGGCCGTCCCCAACAGCGCCAAGGCGCACCTCAACTATTCGGTCATGGTAGGCGCCCGGGGCGATCTGCAAACGCGCTTCGAAGAGAGCCGCAGGGCCATCGAATTGGCGCCGGACTGGCCGATGGCGCACATCTACACAGCGGACACCTTGTGCCGTATGGGAAGGGTGCAAGAGGCCTGGCCCTACTACTTCGATGGTTTCGAGCGTGGCCCGAACGAGCCGAGCCTCATCGCCCTGGCGCTCCAATGCCTGTACGACAACAACGCGCTCAAAGAGCACGAAGACGCGCTGCGCACCTTGTCCGAGCAGCACAAGGGCTCCTGGCTTGCCTACCTTGCCATTGACACCCTGGACAACGGCGCCAAATACGCGGGCGTCGACCCCAAATACCGCCCGCGCGGCTACAACGAAGGTCCGAAGGACGAGGGCGCCGAGACGGCCAGCGCCAGCGCCACGGGGAGCGAGGGCGACGCGGAGCAGCCGACGGCCGAGCCCGAAGAGGGCCCCTCGGCCTCCGCCCTTCCCTCGGGCAGCTCCCGCGAGCTGTAGCGCGGCGCGTCGAGTGTAGAGCGAACGCCCCCCCCGAAACCGACGGGCGGCGCGGCGCCAGGGTTGACACGGCCGGGACGGATGGCGATGCTTCCGCCCATACCCGTGCGAGGCATGTTGCCCGCGCGAAGTACCCCGCCGGGGCCCTCCCCGGTAGTCAGGAGCAACATCGATGTACCCCGGAATGATGGGTTGGTGGAAGGCCCAAAGGGCCAATCATTGTGGTTCGGAGCGTGCGTGTCACCCAGGGGGTGGCGAAGGTGGGTGGCATGGGCATTTTGCCGCCGGAGGTCACGATAGTGGCGATCCGGGGGGTGCCTTTGGTGTCCGTCGCCCCCTGCGCTTTCTGGCCTACAAGCTGGAACTGAACGACAAACAGGTCGCGGAGCTCGCGCGCATCCTCGACGATCTCAAGGTCGAACGGGCACAGGCCGCGGTCGACGATCGCCGCACGACGGCCGCCTTCGCCGACGCGATGACGGCGGCTGCCTTCGACGCCGAGGTTGTGGAAAAGGCCGCGGCGCAAAGGGTCCAAAGCGCAGAGCGCCTGAAAGCAGCGGTCACCAAGGCACTGGCGCGCATTCACGCCTTGCTCGACGGCGAGCAGCGCGAGGGCTTCGCCTACCTCGTGCGCACCGGAGCGCTGACGATCTAGGAGCGCTGACAATCTAGGCGCGCCCGCGCGCCTTCCATGGTAGTTGTCGGGCCCATGAGCGTGACGCCATGAGGTTCGGTGTCGACTGCGCGTTCGACGGTGGCAGTGTTATCGTCGTCGATCAAGACGACCCCAGCCAGGTGACGCTCGCCCTGCGGCCCGACAACCGCCTGGAGTTTCTTCAGGCGTTCAACTTCCGCGTGCGAGGAGCCAAAGGCAAGGCCCTGACCCTCCGCATTGCGAACGCGGAGAACGCGCGTTTTGCCGCAGGTTTCGGCGATCTTCGCGCGATTTGCAGGGAAGGCACGGCGCTCGTCCCGGTGGCCACCACCTTCGATGGCAGCGAGCTGACCATCCGCCATACGCCCCGCTCCGACATCGTCTTCTTCTCGACCTACCTTCCCTACGACGAGCGCCGCCGCGCTGCCCTCGTGCGGCGCGTGGAGAAGGCTCCTGACATGACGTGCGTCAGCTTCGGACGAAGCGTCCAGAAGCGTCCGCTGACCGCCTTCATGGCTGGCATGGATGGGCCGAAGGTCGTGATCGTCGCGCGTCAACACCCCGGCGAAACCGTGGCCGAGTGGATGATGGAAGGTCTCGTGAAGCGCCTGCTCCGCACGCGCGACCGAAGCGCGCGGGCCTTGTGCGCCCGAGCGCGGTTGTTCATCGTACCTTGCCTCAACATCGACGGCGCGAGCCTCGGAAATCACCGCACGAACGCCGCCGGGATCGATCTCAACCGGGCTTGGCAAGAGCCGAGTCGCCGCACTTCCCCCGAGGTCGTCGCCGTTCGGCGGGTCCTGGAAGACGGCGTCGATTTCTTCCTCGACGTGCACGGCGAAGAGACTATCGCCTACGCGTTCGCTGCGGGGTGCGAAGGGAACCCTGGGTATACGCCGCGCCAGGAAGGCGTGGAAGACACCTTCCGCGCTGCCATGGAAGATCTCCACCCGGCCTTCCGCTCCACAGGTGGCTATGACCGAGACGAAGCGGGTCAGGCCGACC
>CAYLJT010000193.1:0-11504 GCA_964383995.1 uncultured Polyangiaceae bacterium | reverse complement strand
TGGATGAGGGTCTTTCACGGCGCTCGTGTGGAGCCCTTGGCGGGGGCTGGGTAGGAACGTTTGCAAAATGCGTAGGCGTGGGGGCCTCTGTTCGGGGCCGCGCTGCGTCTGTCTCGTGGTCTACGTCCGGGGTTGGAGGGCGCCCGCTGGGAGGTCGCAACCAGGTCGGGTGACGGAGAGCTGGTAGCTGGCACGAGCGCGCAGCGGTCACTGGCGCGGAAGCTGGCCCGCGGACGGGGATACCGTGCGTCCGTGTGCACAACCACCACGTCGCCCGTTCCCGCGCGCTTGCCCCAAAGCTCAAGCTGCTCTTATGTTCCGGGCGCCCGGAATGCTCCGGGGTCGTCCTCGGTTGTGCTTCCCAACGATCATGCCGCCCATGCTCATGCGTTTGCTCCCTTCGCTCGCCGCCGCGTCCTTGTTGTCCCTGGTGGGTTGCTCCACCGCCTATATTCCCAACACCGACGTCGAAGACACCGACGAAAATCGCGCGCTCATCGAGTTTTGCGAGAAGTATCGGAAGGCCGTCGAGCGCAAGGATGTGGCGGCGCTCGTCGCTATGGCGTCGGCTGATGAGTATTACGAAGACGGGGGTAACGCCGATGCTTCGGACGACATCGACTTCGACGGTCTGAAGGAGCACCTCGTGAACAAGTTCAAGGACGCGAAGGCTATCCGCTACGAAATTCGCTATCGTCGCGTTTCTTCCGACGAAAAGCGCATATTCGTTGAGTACACGTTTAGCGCCAGCTTCAAGATTCCTGGGCCGGACGGCGACGAGTGGCAGCGGAAGGTTGAGGACAATCGGTTGGAGCTTGTGCCTCACGACGAGAGCTTTCTAATTACTGCGGGGATGTGAGCGCTCGGCTCTAGATGCGCGCGGTTTCCCCCGCGCGAAAGGCGCACCCAGGTTGCGCCGGAAAGGCGCACCCAGGTTGCGCTGCGACCGGGTTGTACGGCGCGCAGGCGACGCGAGGCCCGACCCGCGCCACGCACAAAGGGCGCACCCAGGTTGCGCTACGCCGCGCTACGCCACACAAGGGGCGCACCCAGGTTGCGCTGCGGCCGCAGGCGACGTGAGGCCTGACCCACGCCGCACACGGCAGGCCTAGGCCGGGCTCGCGCTCTCCAGGCCTTGAACCAAAGGCTTCGACGCCGCCTCGATCGCTCGCAGCCACCCCGCCACCTTGGTCCCAGCCGGCTTTGGCCAGCGCATGCGGTCGAAGCGCTCGAGCAACATGCGCGTGTGGTCCCCCGTGCGCCCTGCGTCTTTGAACGCATTGCGCGCCAGGTCGAGCTCCCGCGAGGCATCGACAAAACGGCCATCGTGGTAGGCGAGCCACGCCAGCGTGAGGTGACGGTGCTGCTTGGGCTCGGCCTCCGCCAGCGCTACCGCCTCGCACGCAATGAGCTCCTCGCGGGCGCTCTCCCCGTCCCCGTGATCGAGGGCAACCTGGGCGATGAGCAGACGCGCTTCGACCTGTCCCCATGGGTCCGCGAGCTTCTCGAACAAGGCCATGGCGGACGCCGCATGATCCGCCGCCAACGCGCCTTCGCCGCCGTCGAGCGTGGCCATCGCGAGCAAGCGCTCCGCCGCGGCCTCACCGCGCGGCACCGCCAAATCGCGGAACGCTTGGCGCGCCCCGAGGGCTACCGCGCGCGCGACATCCAGGTTGCCCTCGCGGTGCTCGAGGTGCCCGAGAGCCACGTCGGTCTGCGCCATCCCGAGGCGATAGCCGATCGCTTCGAACTCACCCCGCGCCGTCTCGAGGAGCTTGCGCGCAGGGAGCGAAGAGCCCGCGGCCTGCTCGACGAAGGATTGCAGGATCAAACATTGCGCACGTCCGAGACGACCCCCGAGGGCGTCAAAACGATTCGACGCCGCCGATAGCTCGCTCCGCGCGCGTGCGTGATCACCTAGCAAGTAGTCGATTTCTCCCAGGGTCAGCTCGCATTCCGCGCGCCCGAGCTCGTTGCCGAGCTCCTCGAAAAGGCTCAACGCGCGCGCGACCAGGCGTCGCCCATGCGCGGGCGCCGCGAGCTCCGAGGCAATGTGGCCAAGCAACCTCAGGCACGCGGCTTCGTTCTCCAGATCGCCCGCGCCGTTGAAAATGCGCCGCGCTTCTTCCGCATCTTTGCGGGCATCGTCGAAGCGCCCCGCGTGACGCAGGGCCTCGCCGCGCCAACGTCGGTGCATGGCCGCGTGCCAGCCGTCGAGCTTGCCTTCGAGGAGCGCGAGATCGCGCAGCGTCGCCGAGGGATCACGCGTGCCCTTCCAATTCTCCGCGATGCTCTCGTGGAGCAGCGTGGCGGCCTCGATGATGTCGCCCGCGCGGAGCAGGCAGCCCACGCGATGACGCACGATGCGTCGACTCCCCGCCACCGGGTGGTGCGCGAGGGCGCCGGCAGCGGCGCGAAATACCTCGGCGGCGTTCTCGCGCCCCGCGAGGTCGGTCAGCAAATGCTCCTGCAAAAGGGCGTGGGGCCAGCGCAAGCGATCCGAGCCCGAAGCCAGCAGCACCTGCGCGCGTCGCAGCGCCGCGATCGCTCGATCCGCGTCAAAGCCGAGCCGTGCGAGGTGGCGGCGCAGGACGTCGCGGCGAATGTCGCCGCCGAGGGCCGACGCCGCGGGGGCCGCGTCACGGAGCTCGGCGGGCATGGCGATGAGGCGTTCTTGCCACAGCTCCGCGGTGCTCTTCGGTCGCGCGGCGAGGCTTTCGGGGGGCACCACGTAGCGGCCGCCGCGCATTTCGAGGTGCCCTCCGAGGGCCCACGCATGCACGATTTGCAGGGCAAAAAGCGGGTTTCCCTTGCTCCGCAGTGCAGCCTCGGCCACGGCCTCTTCATCGAGGGGCAACACTTCGCGCAAGAGGTGATGCGACTCTTCGGCGGCGAGGGGCGCCACCAACATGCGCTCTCCGCTCCAATCGGCGATCAGCTTCTCCAATCTCGCGGCCGCCGCCGGATCCGCCTCGACGGCCTCGCTCCGCACGGTCGCCACCACCAAAATACCCACGTCTTTTGCGTCGCGATGCAGGCGCGTGAGGCCCTCGAACGTGGTGGGCGAGGCGTGGTGAAGATCGTCGACCCAGATCAAGAGGGGTCGATCCTGGCCCATTCGTTCGAGGGTTCGGCGGATGACCAACCACCGTAGCTCCGGTCGATCGAGGGCGAACCGCTTGCCCGTCGGGCCAACCTTGTCGTTGGGCTGCGTGGGCCGCAGCCACTCGGCGGTGGCCGCGATCCAGGTGAGCGCCTCGTGATCGCCGGGGCTCACGTTCCAATGATTCATCAGCACGCGCTCGACCACCTCGCGCGTCTCGCGCTCCAGCCGATAGTGCTGCATCACGGCGCCCACCATACCGTCGAGCGGAGCCGCAATTTTGCGGTAACGGGCGCGCAGGGGGACCATCAGCGCCCGCTCGTGCACTTCCTCGCACAGCCACTCGGCGAGGCGGCTCTTTCCCACGCCGGCCTCGCCCGAGAGCACCACCAAGCGATGGGGCGCCGCAGCGTTGGCGCCCTGCGACTTGGCATGATTCGGATCGACCGCCTCCACGACGTCACCGACGTGCTGCAAGAGCGCCCGTCGCTCTTCAGCGCGCGCCACGAACGGGCTGGGACGCAGGCCCAAAAGGCCGGTCGCGATGGTGGGCGCCGACGGCGCAGTGCCCTCGAAGCGGTCGGGCAAGGTGATCTCGTCCCGCGTCGGACGGACGGTGAGGACCATCCCGGCGCTCCGCGGAATCGGCGTCGTCATGCTGTCTTTGGGCTTCAGTTTGCGCCAAATACGGCGCACATCGCCGGCCAGCTCGTAGCGTTGCCACGGTCGCTTCGCGAGCAGACGCTTCACGACGGCGGCGGTCTCTTCTGGCGCTCCCGGCGGCAACGAGGGCTCGGGGATGGGCGCGTTACGGTGCTTTTCGAGCAGCTCTTCGTTGGTGCCCACGTACGGCTCTTTGCCGGTCAAAAGCGCGAAAAGGATGCAACCGAGGGCGTAGAGGTCCGTGCCCGGACCGATATGCGGTGTCGCGAAACGAATTTGCTCGGGCGCCATCCAGCCCGGAGTTCCTGCTCCCCAACGCACCGTCGGGCTCGCCTCCGAGGAGCCATCCAGGCGGTGATCGATCCGGTCCTTCATGAGCCATGCGAGGCCCAAATCGAGCACGTGAACGGTCGGCAACGAGCCGTCGGGCGGAATGTCGAGCAGCACGTTCGAGGGCTTGAGATCGCCATGAATCACCCCTCGCGCGTGGGCATGGGCGAGGGCCGCGAGGACCGAGTCGATGGTCAGCCAAATGGTCGCCCAAGGCAGCAGGCCGTCGAACTGAGACAGGTAGATCCACTCGTGCAGCGAGCGGCCGGGCACCGCATCCATGGCGAGGTACGGGACGTTGTCGGAGGTGGTTCCGAAGTCCCTCGCGCGCACAATCACGGGGTGAGAGAGCCCCGCCAAGGCCCGCGCTTCTTCGTGAAACCACCAGGACTCCTCGGGGCGAACCGTCGAGCCTGGGTGACACAAAAGCTTCACCGCGATGCGGTCGTCCGTCACCAAGTCACGGCACAGGTAGACGGTGCCCATGCCCCCACGGCCAAGCTCCCGACGCACTTGGTAGCGGTCAGCCAGAATGGTCCCCGGAGGGATCGAAGCACCCGCGTCACTCATGCGTGCGAGCGAATATAGCGCCCCTCTCGCGGAGGTCTCCACGGTCTTGCGCTGCCGCGGGTTTGGACCTCTGGCGCCCCCGCGTGATAATGCCGGTCGTGGTCCTTTCCGGCCGATCGATGCTCGGTGCTTGCGTCATCACGATGACGCTTGGCGCATGCGTGCTCGAGCGCAGTGGAACGGGAGATCACTTCGCGGGCTTCGGCGGCGGCGGCGCGGGTGGCATGGGCGGTGTCGGTGGCGTCGGTGGCGACGCCTCGACCAGCAGCACAGCGTCGACGACATCGCAAACGAGCGGTGGCGGTCAAGGCGGCGACGGTGGCGCCGCGCCCGAGTGCGGCAACGGTGCCCTCGAAGCGGGCGAGCAATGCGATGACGGCAACAACATCGACGGCGACGGTTGTAGCGCGACATGCATCGCCGACGAGCCCACCGATGGCTGCCCGGGCGAGGCCTACGCATTGACGTCCGCCGGCCTCCTGATCGACGGAAATACCCAAGAGCACGCGGACAAGCTCAGCGCTTCCTGCGGTGGGAGCAGCGCCCCCGACGCGATCTACGAGATCACACCGCAGTCCTCGGGCACCCTCGTCGCGACGCTCACCGCCCTGTACGTAAAGCCGATCCTCTACGTGCAGAGCGGCTGCCCGGGGGGAACCGAAGCGGCGTGCAGCGGCAGCGCGGCGCCGTCGGTGTCCGTCGTCGTGGCGGCGGGCTCCAAGGTGAACGTGGTCGTGGATGGCAGCGCAGGCACCTTTGGCGCCTATCAGTTGCAGCTCAAACTAACATCCTGCGGCAATGGCACCCTCGAGGCCCCCGAAGAGTGCGATGACGGCAACGGGGTGGCGGGCGACGGCTGCTCGAGCTGCAAGGTCGAGTGCGGTTGCGACGGCTGCGCGGGCATCATCGAGCACAAGGACCCAGCGACGAACCATTGCTATCGCCTCGTTACGAACGCCAACACGACGTGGGGTAACGCGCGCAACGCGTGCATCGCCTGGGGTGGAGATCTCGCGGCCCTCTCCACCCAGGCCGAGATCAACGCGCTCGTGCCGCTGGTCGTCGCGCCGGGGGACGACGACGTCTGGGTCGGCGCCAGCGACAGCGCCGTCGAAGGCACCTTCGCGTGGAGCAACGGCGAGACCTTCATCTACGTGTCGAACCAACCTCCCTGGGCGGGGGGAGAGCCCAACAACTTCTTCGGAGAAGATTGCGTCGAGGCCTACGACAACGGCACCTTCAACGACGACTCGTGCTCGAAGAACAACGACTTCCTTTGCGAGCGGCGTCCCGCCGGCGGGCTCTAAGCACGGTCCAAACCGTGGTCGCCCAGGGGCACTTGGGGTACGGCTGCGCGGTGCAAAAGCTCCGCTCGGTGGGATGTGCATTCCTGATCTCGATGGGCCTTGTCGCGTGCGAGGCGCGGGAGACCTCGGCGCCCCCGGGGCCTGTGGCCGCCGAGGTGGTCTCCGGGGCTCCGGCGACGCTCGCGCCGTCGGCAAGCGCGCTCGCCCCCGTGCTCTCTGCGAGCGCAGCGTCCGCGGTTGCCCCCGCCGAAATCGCCTCCGCCGAGGCGCCCGCGCCAGCGGCGAGCGTCGCGGTCCCCACGCCGCCCCCCGCCAGCAAGGCCTCGGCGAGCCTTCCAAAGTCCGAGGCAGGCATCCTCAAGAAAGGCCAAGCCGACGGTGTCTTGAAGAAGGGCGCGGCACCGCTGGTCGTCCTGATCGGGGCCGGGGACGCCCCTCGCGAAAAGCTCGCCTACACCTTCGTGGTCGGTGAGAAGCGGCCCCTCGATGTCGGGCTCGACGTGAAGATGACCGTGCACGACGCCTCGGGCAAAGAGCTGCCCACGGCCGTGCCGCGCATGACGATGCGCCTCGACATTGCGACGCTCTCGATGAAGGAGAGCGACGCCAACGTCGAGGCGCTGCTCGGTGACGTAAAGGTCGGCGGGGGTGCGGGGTCCATCGCCGACGCCCGCATCGCCTCGGCGCTCGCGCCCCAGCTCGACTCCATTCGCGGGCTGCGCATGACGTACCGCGTGACCTCTCGGGGCCTTGTCCGAGACTTGGTCGTCTCTCCGCCACCGGGTATGCCCGCCGCAGCGCAACAGGCGCTCTCCAGCATGAGCCAGTCCTTCGAGTCGATGACCACACCGTTTCCCCAAGAGGCCGTCGGCAAGGGCGCACGCTGGCACGTGACGAACCGTGTGGAGAGCGGTGGCGCGGACATTCTGCAGCGCGTCACGTACACCCTCGATTCCCGTGCTGGAGACGAGGTTCACGTCAGTCTGCTGGTCGAGCAAGCGGTTGCAGACGAGGTCGTCAAAGCACCGGGCCTCCCGGCGTCGGTCGTCGCGCGCATCAAGAAATTCCGCTCGTCGGGCTCGGGCAACCTGGTCACGCGCCTGTCGAGCCCGGCCGCCGAGACGGGCGAGCTCTCGCTCTCGTCGTCGATGACGGTGGCGGTTGCTGGTGGCGGCGCGGTTGCCGTCACGGGAGGCGCGCAGGAGAGCGCCATCGACAGCCTGATGAAGGTCACCTACACGAGGCCGACACCGTGATGAACATCGATCACGAGGCCTTTCGTGCGGCCTATTCGCGCTTTCTGGCGCCGCCCCGCATCCTGCTCACGGGCCACTCGCACCAGGCTTGGCCCGACGTCGTGCGCGATGCGTTGACGCAGGCCTTCGACGACGCCGCGACGTTCGTCGACGACAAATGGGGTCAGGCCGTCTTCCCCAAGGTCGATCGCGTAGGCCGCGCCGTGCTTCGGCGCATGGGCTTCGACGAAGACGACTCCATCGCCTTCGGTCGCAGTACGCAGGAGCTCTTGATGCGGCTTTTGTCGGCCCTTGGGCCCCTCGGCAAGGCGCGCATCGTAACGACCGGCGCGGAGTTCCATTCGATGCGCAGGCAGCTCGGCCGCCTCGCAGAGGAGGGCGTGCCGATCACCTGGGTCGACAGCGACGATCGCGCCTCGCTCGCCGACCGGCTCTTCGACGCGATGGTGCCTGGCACGCGCCTCGTCGCCTTCTCCGCGGTTCTCTTCGAGGATGCGCGCATCGTGCACCGCATCGACGATCTGCTCGTGCGAGCCCAAGAGCTCGGCGCGGTTGCCCTCGTCGACGCCTACCACGCGTTCAACACCGTGCCCCTCGCCTGGGGCCCCGCGAAGAGCACGGCCTATGTCCTCGGCGGCGGTTACAAATACGCGCAGTTCGGCGAAGGCCTCTGCTTCATGCGCTTCCCGAAGGACTCATCGCTTCGCCCCGTGGACACGGGCTGGTTCGCCGACTTCGCGGCCCTCGACGCGCCGCGCACGACGCGCGGTCCGAGCGAGCCCACGGGCTACGGCCCCGGGGGCCAACGCTTCGCGGGATCGACCTTCGATCCCACGCCGTTTTATCGCGCGGAGGCGGTGCTGACGCACTTCGATCGGGCGGGCCTCGACGTGCCCACCTTGCGCGCCATCTCTCTCGCTCAAACCCAGCGCATCCTCGACGGCCTCGACGCGAAGGGTCTGGGCGATCGCGTGCAGACCCCGCGTGAGGACGCGTTGCGCGGCGGTTTCGTCGCCCTCTCCGCACCTGCCACGGGCCCCCTCGTCGCGGCCCTGCGAGCGCGTGGCGTGTGGGTCGACGCGCGCGGCAACCTCCTGCGCCTCGGCCCCGCGCCCTACCTGCGCGACGACGAAATCGAGCGCGCTGTGGCGATCGTCGCGGACACCCTCCTCGAAGCCCAATCGTTTTGAGCACAAACTAATCGAGCGTCTTCGCTTCGAGCGCCTCTTCGGCCATCTCGGCGTAGGTCATGCGGCGCGCGCGATCGAGGTCGCTCGCCGTGTACATGCGCTCCAAGAACTCGGGTCCCACCCCCGCGACTCGGCCGAGCAGGCCACCGAAGACGGGGCGTATGCGCGGGTCGTGAAACGCGTCCTGAACGCCCCTCAAGAAGCGGGTGAACGGCCTGCGGCTGCGCTCCTCTTTCATGCCCAAGAGCTGCATCCGTTTGAAGGCCTCGCGCAGGCGTTTGGCCTTGGGATCGAGGTGCGCCATGGGGTCGAGGAACACCTGCCGGATGAAGGGCTGAGCCCGGTAGAGCATGGCCGCGAAGGTCCGCGCCGCGGCCACTTGCTGAGCGAAGGAGCGCGGAGGGCGCGCCGCGAGGTCCTCTTCGTAGGCCTCCGAGCCGTAATATTCGCTCATGTAGTAGTCGATCGCGATGTGCCGCGACTCGTCGCGGTTCACGAGCTTCATCACCGCATGGCTCGTCTCATCGCCCACGAAGTCGTCGATGGATCGCAAGAGCGCGATGTCGAGGATCAGCTCGCCGGCGACGATGTACGCGTTCGCGACGTCGTCGGTCAGATCCTGCACGGCCTCGACGAAGCGCGGCGCGAACGCAGCGAGCCCGGGGCTCTCGCGGTAGTAGCGGTAGTGGTGCACGTCGTAGTGGTCGGCGAGCATCTGCGCGGCGTGGGAATGGCGCAGCTCGTCCTTCACGAAGACGGCGAAGATGGCCTTCAGCGTCGGATCTTTCACGCGTTTCTGCTGCTCGCGGAAGAGCGCCCCGGCCAGACGCTCGATGCCCGCCATGTCGGTGAAAAGTTGGACGATGGTCATCTCGTCGGCGCGTGACATGGGCCGCGGAGGGCGGGACCAGTCGACGTCTCCAACGCTCCACTGTTCGCGCACGGCGGTCTCCAGGAGCCGCGGAAGATCCATGCGTCTAGCCTACGTCAACCGGCGCGCAACGGATCGACGAGGCGCATCAGCAGCGTGCGCGCGAGCACGTCGGCGTTCTTCGCGTAGGTCGCGGGGGTCGCCCAAAACTGGCTCAGCGCGACGCTCGTCGTGGGAAAACGGGTGTGCGTGATGAAGCGGCTCGGCACGAACAGGGCCTCGCCCGGCGAGAGCTCGACGCTACTGTGGCGGGCCTGCCCGAGGTGCGGAAATCGGGCGTAGTCCGGGGCATCGGGATCGACCGAGAGGAACGTCAGCGCACGCGCGCCGAAGCGCGCGAGGCTCGGGTCGGGGTGGCCGAGCAGCCTTGCCTGGGAGGGAGCGTAGAGGCGCAACGATTGGCGCCCGTGGAGCTGCACGAGCAGGTTGTGCGACACCTGAAAGTGCGTGGGCGACACGGTGCCGGCCTGGTTCAGCCACAGCTCGGGCGGCCTGCGGCGGCCCCGCGCCCCCGGTGTGAACGCGTGCAGTTTGCCGATTTCGGCGAGCGCGTCGGGGCCCAGCGCGGGTAGTCCAAAGGCCACGAAGACGTGGGCGGACGACTCGTTGGAGCTCAAACGATCGATCCAGGCACCGAGGGTGTCATCGAGCCAGGTGTATGCGAAGGCGTCTTCGTAGCGGTCGCCTTCCCAGGCCATGCCGCTCACGCGTACGTCGGCGAAACGCGCGGCGAGGGCTGCGGGGGTGAAGCTCTTTTGGGCCGGCCAATCGGCCGCCAAGTCGGTCACCAGCACGGGCTCGTCTTTCGCCACGAACCCCGCGAATCCTCGCGCGCCGAGGTCCTTCATCGAAACGCGCGTCACGCTGCTCTGGGTCATGCTCTGGGCCCTACCACTATTTTTTACCGGTCACGGGAAGATGTCGTCACGGGAAGATGTCGTCACGCGAAGATGTCATCACGCGAAGATGTCATCACGCGAAGATGTCGCGGATGGCGATCACCTCGACCCGTTCGCCCCGCTCCAGGCGTTCCCGATGGGCGGGCACCACGGCCAAGGTCTCGGCCTCGGCGAAGCTCGTGACAGCCCCGGACGCCTGGTTGGGAAAGGGCGTCGCCCACAGCTCGTCGTCGCGGGTCACGAGGCGCGCGCGCAACAGCTCCTCGCGGCCCGCGCGCCGTTGCAGGTGACCATCGAAGCGGGCCCACGTCCGGGCGGGTAGGGGCTTCGCGTCTCCGCCCAGCGCGCGCAGCAACGGCACCCCGAACAACAGAAATGTAAGCGAGGCCGAGGCCGGATTTCCGGGAAGGCCGAGGACGTATTTCGACCCCACGTGGCCCACGGCGAGGGGCTTGCCGGGCTTGATCGCCACGCGCCAAAAATCGAGGTGAACGCCCGCGTTTTCGAGGGCTTGTCGCACGACGTCGTGATCGCCCACGCTGACACCGCCGATGGTGACCACGACGTCGGCGCTGCGAAGCGCGGCCTCGATGGCCTCCGTGGCGTGGGCCAAGTTGTCTCGGACAAACGGCGCCACGCGCGGCTCGCCCCCGGCGCGCCGGATGGCGGCCGCGAGGAAGTAGCCGTTCGACTCGGGGATGCTGCCGGGGCGACCCGCTTCGCCAGGCGCGCGCAACTCGTCGCCCGTCGCCACGATCATCACGACGGGCCTCTGAACCACGTTCAACTGGGGGTGGTCGAGGGCCGCGGCGAGGGCGAGGGAACCCGGGTGCAGGCGCGCCCCGCGCGGCAAGGCCACCGCGCCTTCGGCGAGATCGTCGCCTCGCTTGCGCACGAACGCGCGGGGCCGCGGCGTCTCCTTCACGCGGAGCGTATCGCCTTCGCGCTCCGTGTCTTCTTGGGGCACCACGGCGTCCGCGCCCTCCGGCATGGGTGCGCCCGTGAAGATGCGCATCACCGCGCGCTCGGCGAGCACTTGCGGCGCGCTGCCCGCCGCGCTCTCGCCGACGACACGCGTCGTGTGCGGCGCTTCGCCCGCGAAGTCCGCGGCGCGCACCGCGTAGCCGTCCATCGCGCTGTAGTCGAAGGGCGGCAGCGGCGTCTTCGCGACGATGTCCTCCGCGAGCACACGGCCGTCGGCTTCGAGCAGGCTCACGCGCTCATGGCCGAGCGGCTTGGCCATGCCGAGCAAACG
>CAYLJT010000192.1:0-11514 GCA_964383995.1 uncultured Polyangiaceae bacterium | reverse complement strand
CATTCCCGTGCGCTGGGACGCACGTGTGGTGCGATACCTCGAGTACTACAAGAACGATCGCCGAGGCCGCGGCGAGGTCGCCATCTGGATCAAGAAGAGCGGCCGGTACGGCGCGGCCATTCGCAAGAGCCTGCGCGAACAAGGGGCCCCGGAGGACCTGCTCTGGCTCTCGCTCGTGGAGAGCGCGTTCAACCCGACCGTGTTCTCGCGCGCGGGCGCGGGCGGCCTCTGGCAGTTCATGCCCGAAGGCGCGCGCATCTACGGGCTCACCGTCGATCGCTGGGTCGACGAGCGCCTCGATCCCGAGCGCAGCACGGTGGCTGCCGCGCGTTACTTGCTCGACCTGAAGCAGCGTTTTGGTAGCTGGGAGCTGGCCTTCGCCGCCTACAACATGGGCTTTGGCGGGGTCTTGGCCGCCATCCGCAAATACAACACCAACGACTACTGGGAGCTCAGCCGCTACGAGGCCGGCGTGCCCTACGAAACCGCGCTTTATGTGCCGAAAATCATCGCGATGGCGGTGGTCGCGCGTAACCGCCAGGTGTTCGGCGTGGGCGACGTCGAGCTCGATCCGCCGGTGCAGTTCGATCAGGTTTCGGTGGGCTCGGGCATCAGTGTGCAGGCGGTCGCCTCGGCTTCCGGCGTCAGCCCCGAGGCCATCAGCGCGTTGAATCCGCAGCTCATCGCGTCGCGCACGCCACCCCTCGCCACGGCCGGCCAGGTCCCCCGCGCGTGGGTCGTGCGCGTGCCCGTCGGCGCGGGCGCGCGGGCCGCGAAGAGCTTGCCGGACGAGGTCAAAAAAGAGCCCTCGACGGGGCGCTACACGGTGCGATGGGGCGAGAGCCTCGACGACGTCGCCGCGCGCTTCGGCACCACGTCGAGCACCCTCACGCAGCTCAACGGCCTGCGCCGCGACGAGGTCGTGCGACCTCGCACGGTGTTGCTCGTGCCCGCCGGCGCCTCGCCCAAGCCGGACCCCGTGCGCAGCGAAAAGACGGTGGTCGTCGTGCCCCCGTCGACCTCCGCGGAGGCCGCGCAAAGCCGCGTATTTTACCGCGTCGTGCGAGGGGACACGGTGCGCGACGTGGCGACCGTGTTCGGCGCGGGGCCCGGGGATCTCGCGCGCTGGAACGCCATCGATGCGAGCGCCGCGCTTCACGAAGGCATGACGCTGCAGGTCTACGTGTCGCCGCGTGCGCGCCTCGACGACGTGGTGGTGCTGCACGAGGACGACGTGCGCGTGTTGACCGCGGGCACCACCGAGTTCCTCGACTATTGCGAAGCGCAAAAGGGTCGAAAACGCCTGGAAATTAGCGCTCGCTCGGGGGACACCTGGGCCAGCATCAGCCGCCGCTACGGCGTGTCCCTCGGCAACTTGGAGCGCATCAATCAGCGCTCGCGCAGCAGCGCGATTCACGCGGGCGATCGCATCGTCGTCTACGTTCCGCTGTCGCGCGCCGCGGCCCTCGCGCCCGCAGCCAAGGCCCCGGAAGCGGCCGCCCCCGAGGGCCCGGCCGAGCCTGCGCTCACCGGCGAGCCCGTGGGCGACGACGGCGACGCGAAGAGCGGCGCTGCCGACGACGAGGACGATCCGAAGGCCTCCGCGGCCGACGTCGATGGGGCCGCCGAGGGCGCAAAAGATGCCGCACCTCCTGCGCCGTCGAGCAGCTCGTCGGCGCCCGAAATCCCGCAGTAACGCGGTGGCTCCGCGGCCACGCCCGTGCTGAGATGGGCGAGCTATCGAGGTTGACCGATGAAGGCCGTTGATGAACTCCGCGCGCTGTTTGGCTTGACCCTCGCCGTGCTCGCGGTGGGCTGTTCGGTCAACGAAGACGTGAACGCGCTCGGCGCGAGCACGCTCCCCGGGCCCGCCGAATGGAACCGCGACGTCATCGCGCCGAGCGACGCGGAAGCCGAGAGCGCGCGCCTGTCGTGCAGCTACGTGGCGGGCGCCCTACCGGCCGAAACCCAGGGCGAAACGCATCCGATGGGGGACGAAATTCCGGTCGATCACATCGTCGTGATGATGATGGAAAACCGCTCCTTCGATCACTACTTCTCGCGCCTCCCGGCCTACGGCCAGCCCGACGTCGACGTGGCCCCGGAGGGCTTCACGAACCCCGACGTCGACGGCAGCGACTTCGCTCCCTACCACGACAAAACCTATTGCCTCGTCGACACCAACCACGGTTGGAACGGCACGCATCGGCAAATCAACGACGGGGCCATGGATGGCTTCATCGCCACCAACGACGGCAACCACGAAAAGCCCGTGAACGGCACGCTCGAAATGGTGCGCGGCACGCGGGCGCTGTCGTTCTACGACGAGACCGACATTCCTTTTTACTACTGGCTCGCCAACGACTTCACGATTGCCGACCGCTATTTCGCCGCGGTGCCGGGGCCGACCTGGCCCAACCGCATGTACTTGTTCGCGGCGTCATCGTTTGGTGCTGCAACCAATTCGCTGCGCACGGCCGACGAGACCATCTTCGATAACCTCGAAAAACGTGGCGTCACCTGGAAGATCTACGCCGACGGAGCGCCGAGCTTCACGGTGTTTCCGGCCGAATATTTCGAGTACCGCGAGGCGCACGTGTTCTCGATGGCGGACTTCGAGGCCGACGCCGCCGCCGGGACGTTACCCTCGGTGGCCTTCGTCGAGCCCTACTTCGGCGTCGGCGGCTACGACCGCAACGATGAGCATCCTCCCGCGGTGATGCAGATCGGACAACGCTTGGTCGCTCAAACCATCGACACCTTGACGAAGAGCCCGCTGTGGTCGTCGAGCGCGATGTTCTTGATGTACGACGAGCACGGCGGCTACTTCGACCACGTGCCGCCGCCCAAGGCGTGTCACCCGGGCAACGGCGCGGCCGAGCTCGACGAGGGGGACGAGCCGGGAGACTTCGATCAATACGGCGTGCGCGTGCCGATGATGCTCATCTCGCCCTTCGCGAAGAAGCACTACGTCTCCCACCGCGTCTTCGATCACACCTCAATCATTCGCTTCATCGAGGCCCGTTTTGTGATGCCCGCCATGAGCAACCGCGACGCGAACGCCGAGGCGCCCTGGGACATGTTCGACTTCGATGGCGCCCCCCACGCGACACCTCCTTCGGTGCCCGTTCCGAGCATCGACGAGGCTGCGCTGGCCGCGTGCGCCGCTGTCTTCGAAGAGTGATGCGAGGCGCGCTAGCGCCGCTGCTTGCGTTGTGCGCGCTGTCGATCGGCGCCTGCAAAACCGATGGCGAGGCGAGCAGCGCGCCGAGCGCGCGGCCTCCGGCTGCCACGAGCGTGCGCGCGCCCGCCCGCGAGCCCGCTCCCCTCGAAGCTCTCGTGGCACGCTTCGCCCGCGACGGCCGGACGGCGTCCGAGAAAATGGCCGCGGCCACGAGCGAGGCCGAAAAGCAGGCGGCCTACCTCGCCGTGCGGCGTTCGGCCCACGCGCTGCTTCCGCTGGTCCGCATCGGCGCGCCCATCGCAGGCGAGGCCTTGTTCGGCGCGGAGCGCGAGGCCGAGGAGGGGCAGGGGGCGATCGTGCGTCTCGACGCGGCCTTGCAGCGCATCGACGCGGCGGCCGTGCAGAAGGAGCTCGAGCAGGCGCACATCGCGTTTCGCCTCGCCGAGGGCGAAATACAGCTCCCCCAGAGCTTCGCCGAGGTGGGCATGCGGTCCCTGTCCTTCGCGGCCTACGACCTTGGTTTGCAGGCCCTCGGCGCGATGCTCGACACGCTGGCGAGCGACGAGGCGCTGGTCGCCGACCTGCAAGGCAGCCTCGACTTCATCGCGCAGGGGCTCACGGCGACGCTCGTGCTCTGCTCGCCTCCGCGCGAGCTCGAGGCCGCCGTCGACGCCGCTCAGGGCGCCATCGCCGAGCTCCGGAGCAGGCTCGCTTCACCTTCGCAACAGCCGCTCGCGGACCGCGCCGCGTTCGTCCTGGCGACGGGTACTTTAGGTGTAAAGCTTCGCCGCGCGCTGATGCTTTGCGGGGGCACGCCGCGGCTGCCCTACGCCGCCAAGGTCCCTGTCTCGGACAACGGCCCCGACGAGCCGATCAGCGCGCTGACCGTGCCTGCGCCGCGCGGTCCCGCGCCCTCCGATCCGCGACGCTACGACGACCCCGCGTGGGTGGCCCTCGGCGCCCGGCTCTTCCAGGACAAGGCGCTGTCCTCCGCGGGCACGCGCGCTTGCACGAGCTGCCACGACCCCGCCAAGGGTTACGCCGACGGTCTACGCAGGCCGCGCTCCCTCGACCCCCAGGGCCCGCCCCTTCGCCACACCCCGTCGTTGCTCTACACGTCGCTCAACGCCGCGCAGATGTGGGACGGCCGCACGCTCACCGCGGAGTCGCAGGCCCTCGGTGTGATCCACGCGCGGGCCGAGATGGGCCTCGCGGAGGGCGAGCTCAGCGCCCGGATCAACGCCGATGAGGCCTACAAGAAAGCGTTTTCGGCGCTACCTGGCGGGGCGTCGCTCGCCAACGTGGGTTACGCCCTGGCGGCCTTCGAGAGCGCGCGCTTGTCCCCCGCGAGCGCGCCCATCGACGCGTTTGCGCGGGGCGATTCGTCGGCGCTGACGCGCGACGCGCGGAGCGGCTTCGATGTGTTCGCGGGCAAGGGTCGCTGCACGCGCTGTCACGTGCCGCCGAGCTTCGCGGGCTCGCGGCCGCGCGACTTCGCGGTGCCCGTCTTCTCCGTGCTGGGCGTGCCCACGGAGCCAGCGGGAAAGACGCTGGATTTGGATCGAGGCCGGGGGGCCGTGACGGGGCGCGCGCGGGACGACGGCGCGTTCAAGACGCCCACCGTGCGCGACGTGTCTCGGACAGCGCCCTACTTTCACAACGGCGCCTTCCCCCGGCTCGAAGACGTCGTCGACTTTTATGATCGCGGGGGCGGCACGGGGCTCGGCCTCGACGTGAAGCACCAGGACCCCGACGTGGTGCCCTTGCGCCTGTCGGCCGAAGAGCGCCGCGTGCTGCTCGTGTTCATGCGTGAAGCGCTGACGGATCGGGCGATTCCAAGGCCGTGAAGGCTGGCGCGGGCCGGCCGATTTGCGCGAGCCAGGGCCCAAGATCGTGGAGCGCGCGCTCGGCCAGCGCGGCGTAGCGCTCTTGCTTTTTCTTGCGACGCCCGGCGCCTTCGAGGGGCGGCACGTGGGCCCACGTGATGTTCGAGGGTTGGTAGCTCGGTTGCTCGCGGGCCACGTGCGTGAGCAGACCGCCCAGCGCCGTGGTGACGGGGGGCGGTGTGGGGGCCTCGCCGCGGAGCTTTTGCGCGAGCAGAAGGCCCGCGAGAAAGCCGCTGCCCGCGCTCTCCAAGTAGCCCTCCACGCCGGTGATTTGGCCCGCCAGAAACACACCCGGCGCGGCGCGCAGCTCGAGGCCCGGGCCGAGCACCGCGGGCGCGTCCACGAACGTGTTGCGATGCACGGTGCCGAGGCGCAAAAGCTCCGCGTTCTCGAGCCCAGGGATCATGCGAAAAACCCTTAATTGCTCGGCGTATTTCATCCGCGTCTGGAAGCCCACGAGGTTGTACGCGGTGGCCGCGGCGTCTTCGGGGCGAAGCTGAACCACGGCGTGGGGCCAGCGACCGGTGCGCGGATCGGTGAGCCCGACGGGCTTCATGGGCCCGAACGCGAGCGTGCGCTCACCCCGCTCGGCCATCACTTCGCAGGGCAAACAGCCTTCGAAATAGCGAACGTCCTCGAACTCGCGGGGCTCGACCTTTTCGGCGGCGACGAGCGCTTGCACGAACGCCGTGTACTCCTCGCGGGTGAACGGGCAGTTGACGTAGGCCGCTTCGACGCCCTCTGTCTCCCCTTTGCCGTAGCGCGAGGCGCGAAAGACCTTGCTCCAATCGATGGAATCGGCGGCGACGATGGGCGCTATCGCGTCGTAATACGCGAGCGATCCGCGCCCGATGTGCGCCGCCAAGGACTCGGCCAACGCATCGCTCGTGAGCGGCCCGGTGGCGATGATGACCGGGCGATCGTCGGGGATGGCCGTGACCTCGTCGTGGATGAGCTCGATGTTCGGGTGACTCTCCATGACGCGCGTGATCGACGCGCTGAATTTGTCGCGATCCACGGCCAATGCGCCGCCCGCGGGCACGGCGGTCTCGTCGGCGACGCGCATCACGAGCGAGCCTGCGCGACGCATCTCTTCCTTCAGCAGGCCGACCGCGTTGGTCAAGGCGGCGCCGCGCAGCGAGTTCGAGCACACGAGCTCCGCGAGGTCGTTGCCGTGCTGCGCGGGCGTGCGCTTCTTGCGCTTCATCTCGAACAGGCGCACCAAAACGCCGCGTTCGGCGAGCTGAAACGCCGCTTCGCTGCCGGCGAGCCCGCCGCCGACGACGGTGACCCGCGCGGCCGTCATGGCTGGTTAACCCTCGGCTCCAACGCTCGGATGAGCGTCTTTGGCCTTGCGTGATTTCTTCGGCGGCTCTTCGACGGCGGCCTCCACCACCGGCTCGCCACCCTCTTCCAGACCGTCGCCGCCATCGGCCTCGGGGAGGGCCTTCTTGAAGCCGCAGCCCTTGGTGGCGCAGAGCAACATCGGCTTCTTTCCGCCCGTCGCCGTGAGAAACGTGGCGCCGCAGTCGGGACAGGGTTCGAGCACGGGCTTCGCCCACAGCTTGAAGTCGCACTTTTGCTCGGCCGCGTAGTTCGAGCAGCCGTAGAAGGTGCGTCCGCCCTTCTTGCGGGCACGGACCTCGATGATGTCGCCGCCGCACTTGGGACAGGCGACGCCGAGCGGCACGGGCCGCGTGTTTTTGCAGGCGGGGTAGCCCGTGCACGACAAGAACTCGCCGAAACGCCCCGTCTTGATGACCATGGGCTTTTCGCATTTGTCGCAGACAAAGTTCGTCTCGCGCACCGGGGCGGCGACGGCGCCCGTGCCGTCGGGGCCGAGATCCCGCGTGGACTTGCACTTCGGGTACGTCTCGCAGCTCAAGAACCAGCCGTTTTTGCCCCACTTCTTGACCATGAACGAGCCGCACTCGTCGCACACGATGTCGGTCTTTTCGGCCGCCGGCTTCCACTGCGCGAGCTTCTTCGACTTGTCGAGCTGCTCGCGAAAACGCTTGTAAAACCGCTTGAGGAGCGTCACCCGTGCGAGGGACCCGGCGCCCACCTCATCGAGCTCTTCTTCCATTTGCGCGGTGAAGTTCGGGTCCATGAAGTCGAGGTTCGAGCGCACGAGGCCCTCGACCACGTAGCGTCCCAGGGTGGTCGGCTTGAAGCCGCCGCCCGAGAGCTTCTCGACGTAGGCGCGCTGCTGCACCTTGCCGATGATCTCGGCGTACGTGGAGGGGCGCCCGATACCGCGCTTTTCGAGCTCACGCACCAGCGAGCCCTCGTTGTAACGCGCGGAGGGTTGGGTGAACTTCTGCTCGGTGACGACCGCCGGCGGGCTGAGCTTCAGCTCCTGCTTTTCGCTGAGCTCGGGCAAGAGGCCGTCGGTGTCTTCCTCGGCGGGGGGCGGGGTCGAAGGGCTCTTCGCCGCTGCGGCGGCCTCCGGTGCCTCGACCTCGTCGTCGCCGGCCACATCGCTTTGCCCTTCCATGGCCTGCAACCAGCCGGCCGCCTTGAGCACGCGGCCCGTCGCACGCAAAAGGTAGCTGCCCCCGGATGCGGGCTTGGCTTCGATTTCGACGCTGGTTCGGTCGTAGACCGCGGGTGTCATTTGGGACGCAAAGAATCGATCCCAGATCAGCTTGTAGAGCTTGTATTGCTCGTCTTTCAGGTGCTTTTTCACCGAGTCGGGGTGAATATCCATGCTCGCCGGGCGGATGGCCTCGTGGGCGTCCTGGGCCGACTTCTTGGATTTGTAGACGTTGGGCTTCTCAGGCAGGCTGCCCTTGCCCCAGCGGGTCTCGATGGCTGAGCGCACGGCCGCGATGGCGTCGTCGCTCACGCGGGTGGAGTCGGTACGGATGTACGTGATGAGGCCGACCGGGCCGCCGTCGCGCTTGAGGTCCACACCTTCGTAGAGCTGCTGGGCGACCTGCATGGTGCGCTTGGCGCCGAAGCGCAGCAGGTTGGTGGCGTCTTGCTGGAGCTTCGAGGTCGTGTAGGGGGCCGGGGGATTGCGCTTTTGCTCGCGTTTGGTGATGCGCGCCACGCGGTACGACGCGCTTTCGAGGTCGGCTCGCACCTTGGCGGCTTGCTCGGCGTTCTTCACCTCGGCCCGTTCGCCCTGAATCAGCGCAAGCTTCGCGGTGAACGACGCTCCCCCGGGGGTCGCGACCTGGGCGCTCACGTTCCAGTATTCGTCCGAGACGAAAGCCTCGATCTCGCGCTCACGGTCGTTGATGAGGCGCAGCGCGACGGATTGGACACGGCCTGCCGAGAGGCCGAAGGCCAGCTTGGACCAGACCAACGCCGAGACGTCGTAGCCGACGATGCGGTCGAGGACGCGGCGGGCGCGCTGGGCGTCGTAGAGCTTGTCGTCGAGAGGGCGAGGGTGGCTCACCCCGTGCTCGATGCCCTTTTTGGTGATCTCGTGGAACTCGACCCGCTCCAACTTGAGCTTGGGGCGCCGAATTTCCTCGTAGATGTGCCAGGCGATGGCCTCCCCCTCGCGGTCGGGGTCGGTCGCGAGCAGCACGGCGTCGGCCTTCTTGGCGCTGGCCTTGAGCTCGTCGAGGACCTTCTCTTTGCCTTCGATGACGGCGTAGGTCTCCGTAAAATCGTGGCTGATGTCGATGGCCTTGGGACCCTTGGGCAGGTCCTTCACGTGGCCCTTGGAGGCGACCACTTCGTACCCCGCACCGAGGTACTTCTTGATGGTCTTCGCCTTGGCCGGCGACTCCACGATCACGAGTGTTTTGACCATACTTACGCCTAGAATCCGTTGCGCTAAGGGAAAATGCTCCCTCTTGGGGGGCACTGGGCTCATGCAGGCCGTTGGCTATCCAACGCCCGGGGTCAGCGGTGAGCCCTTCCGTAGAACCCGGCGGGGGCCTCTACTACTACGGCGTGGAGCGTCAACGTCAAGAGAGCCCCCGAGACCTCAGGAAACGACAACCCTGTAATCTCGCACACGGTTTCGATGTGAACGGGGCCCTTTTCCAAGGCATTTAGGACGGTCTGCTCCGTCGGATCGAGCCCCTCCGGGGGCGCTGCAGGCGGCGCGCTCGGGGCGCGGCGAGGGGCTGCTCGGGTCGCTTCGGGCCAAAGGCGGGTCAGGGTGTGGACGAGCTGACGGGGTGAGACCACGGGCGTCGCGCCGCGCACGAGCTCCGCGGCGGCGCCACGACCCCGCTCGGACCAGGGGCAATGGGGCACCGCCAGGACCACGCGGCCCAGCCGTCGCGCGGCCGCTGCCGTGGAGCGGGCGCCGCTTTCGAGGCCCGCTTCGACGACAAGCGTGGCCCGCGTAGCCGCCGCCAAGAGCTCGTTACGTCGGATGAACCGCGGGGGCGTCGGGGGCTCGCCGTCGGTCACGCCGCTGAGCAGGGCGCCGCCCGCTGCGAGCACGCGCTCGAACAACGGCAGGTGCTCGTGCGGGTAGGGGCGGGCAAGGCCTCCTGCGAAGACGACGACCGTGTCGCCCCCACGCTCGACGGCAGCCGTGTGCGCCGCACCATCGATGCCCAGGGCGCCTCCGGACCAAACGGCGAAGCCCGCATCGACGAGGGCGACCGCGACTTGGCGCGTGAACGCGAGGGCCTCAGGGCTCGCATCGCGGGTGCCGACGACGGCGATGCCAGGCTTCGAAGAGAGGGCGCCACGGAGTCGGAGGGACGGCGCGGGGCGAGGTTTTTCGCCCGACTCGCGGGCTAAATCGCGGAGGCCGGGGGGGTAGGACGGTTGGTCGGGGAGAAGGTCGTAGGGGGCCACGACCTTTCATCGACCGACCGCCACACCTAGTTGCTCAATTTTCTTCGGACCGGACGAAAACGAAGAACGTCGTCGCGTCTTCGGGGGTGCGGACGCCGACCCACAGCCGGCCCGCGCCGTCTGTGAAGAGCGCCAGGGCCGTGTTCGGCGCGGTTAGCCGAAGCAGGGGCGAAGGCTCGTCTTTCGGGACGATCGTGCCGCCTTCGGCCGTGTACTCGACGACCACGGCGTCGAGGGCGTCGTAGGGGTCCGTCCCAGCGTTGGGCTGGAAGACGAGCAGCCCAGGGTCGTCGTCGGTGGGCGCCATGGCCGCGAGGGCGGAGCCGAATCCCGGCAGCGAGAAGATCAGGTCGCCCGCTGCTGGTCCCGAGCCGGGCGCGATCGTTGAAGCCGCAAAGCCGCGCGCGGTCTGGAGGTTGGCGAAGGTGGGCATCACGGCGAAGACGTTGCCCTGGGTGTCCACCGCCACCGGGCCCGAGGCGTCGCCCCACGACGCGATGAGCGTCGGCGCCGCGCATTCGGCCGCTCCTTCGGGCGTCAGCCCTTGGCTCGCGGCGCATGCGTCCCCAGCGTAAAGGCCGTTCAGGCTTGCGTTCTCGTTTTCGAGCTCGGAGAGGCCCGTGTAAAGCACGCGGCCCGTGTCTTCGGGGCCTCCGAGGGCGCTCACCGCGAAGATGCCGTTGATCCCGTAGCTCTTCGTCAAGGTCGCGCCGTCGGTGAGCACGAGCGAGCCCTGCGTCGCGGGGAATTGGCCGGCCCAACCCATGGTGGTCAGGTCGAGCGACGGCACGTCGACAGCGTGAGCGCCGAGGTAGGCGTTGCCGGGGATTCCGATGTCGACCGTCGCGTGGCTGGGGATGAGGTCGCCGGTGGCTCCGCCGGGCAGCTCCCAACGCACGATATCGACCGCGCCGTTGGCGCCCGGGTCCATCGTGAGCGGGCCGCCGTGCCGACCCCAGGTGGGGGCGCGGAAATAGAAGCCGGCGTTGGCGTCGAAGCCCAAGGCGACCTCCGCATCGTACGCCGCGACGGCGCAGAGCACGGCGCCCTCGACGGTGAAATAGGCTTCGAATATCGAGGAATCGAGGCACGTGACGGGCGCTCCGCCGCCCGCGCCACCGCCTCCATCGCTGCTGCCGCCGGCCCCCCCCGAGCCCGTGCTCGAGCTCGAGCCCCCCGCACCTGCGGTGGTGGTGGCGCCGGTCGCAACGGCAGAGCCGTTGCTGCAGCAGGCGGAAGCCATCAACGTCGCGACGACCGCGACATGTGAAACGTGAAATCTGTTCATGAGGCTCCTTGGTCGGCGCCTTCCCGCGCCGATGGCGCTGCAGTGCAGCGCTGCAAATCGCGCCTCCGAACAGAACGCACGTGCCCAGATCCCCGCGTATTCGGGGAGCCCGGCACGCTCTCCCGCCCGGAGACCGCGCTCGGTCCCATGCAGCAGGTCTCCTGGCTCCCGGATCGTCCTCCGGCGGACCTTCCCAGCGTGCTTGCGCGCCAGTGGTGTTTTCCGCCTTCGTCCCCGGTCACAGTGGCGGGGGCCGCGCCGGTGTTTCACCGGCTTCCCTGTTGTCCGACGTCGATCCAAAAATCGGAGCGACGTCGACTGCGTGGAAACGACAAGGCCATTGGCTGGCCTTACGGCTTTTCATCTCGCGGCGCGCGGGC
>CAYLJT010000191.1:0-11552 GCA_964383995.1 uncultured Polyangiaceae bacterium | reverse complement strand
CCTTGAAGAGCTGCTGCATGCCGCTCGATTCGAGCTGGAACACGCCCGTCGTTTCGCCCGACTGCAAGAGCGCGTAGGTCGGTGCGTCATCGAGGGGGATGGCTGCGATATCGAAGGGCGGACCGTCCTTTTGATCGGGGCGCGCGTGAATCAAGCGCAGCGCCACGTCGATCACGGTGAGCGTCTTGAGGCCGAGGAAGTCGAACTTCACGAGCCCCGCCTGCTCGACGTCGTCCTTGTAGTACTGCGTGACGATCTGCTCGCCGTTCTTGAAACAAGGAACGTGATCCCACAGCTCGCCTTCGCTTATCACCACGCCCGCCGCGTGCATCCCTGCGTGCCGTGTGAGCCCCTCCAGCTTTTGCGCCTGCGTCAGCAGCTCGGCGACGGTGTGATCGCTCTCCTTCAGCGCCTTGAGCTTGGGCTCGACCTCCAGCGCTTCGGGGATCGTGTACATCACGCCCGGGCCCTTTTGCGGCACCAAGCTCGCGATTTTTTGCGACTCGATGGGGGACAGGCCCATGGCGCGGCCCACGTCTTTGATGACGCTCCGGGCCTTCAGCTCATGAAAGGTCGCGATCTGTCCAACGCTGTTTTTGCCGTATTTTTGCGCCACGTACTCGATCACGCGGTCCCGTCGGTCCATGCAAAAGTCGACGTCGAAGTCGGGCATGCTGACGCGTTCGGGGTTCAAAAAACGCTCGAAAAGCAGCGCATATGGCAAGGGATCGAGATCCGTGATGCGCAGCGCATAGGCCACGAGCGAGCCCGCCCCCGATCCGCGCCCCGGCCCCACCGGCACGTCGTTCTCCTTCGCGTAGCGGATGAAGTCCCAGACAATCAAGAAATAGCCTGGAAACTCCATCTTCACGATCACGTCGAGCTCGACCTCGAGGCGCGCGCGATAGGCGTCGCGATCGATGATCAAAGGCGTCTTGCCCTCGGCGCGGGCGCGGCTCGCGCGTTCGTCCGACTCGGCAAAGCGGCGATCGAGCCCCTCGCGCGCCACATGACGAAAGTACGAGTTGGTGTCGAAGCCCGGCGGCACCGGAAACTTCGGCAACATCGGCACACCAAGCTTCAGCTTCAGCGACGAGCAGCGCTCTGCGATTTCGATGGTCCGCGCGATCGCGTCGGGCCGATGGCGAAACGCGTGCGCCATCTCGTCGGGCGACTTGAGGAACATCTCGTGGCTGCCGTGATGGCTCGCCAACGCGTCGGCGTACGAGCGGTTCGCCGCGATGCACGACAGATAGAGGTGCCCCTCGCCGTCTTCCCGCGAGCCGAAATGCACGTCGTTCGTGGCCACCACAGGTAGCCCCAGGTCGTCCGCGACACGGCTCAAGATGTCGTTGATGACCGGCTGCTCCGGCAAACCGTGGTCTTGCAGCTCGACGTAGAGCGAGCCCGGCTCGAACACCGAACGCAGCCGGTCGAGCATGATCGGCCCCTCGCGCTCCCCTTGCTCCAACACGCGCTGCGCGAGCACCCCGCCGAGGCACCCCGTAAGGCCGATGAGCCCTTCGCGGTGCCGCTCGATTTCCTCGAGAAAAACGCTAGGCGCGCCGGCGCTCGCCGACTCCACATGCCCCTTCGACACGATGCGAACCAGGTTGCGGTAGCCCGCCTCGGAGCCAGCCAGCAGCACAAGGTGGTCGACGGGCTCGTCGGTGGGCCCTTGTGCCGAGCTCTCGGGACGCCGCACCACGTTGACCTCGCAGCCCAAAATCGCCCCGATTTGCTGCTCTTTGCACGCCTTATACAGCTGAATCGCGCCGAACATGTTGGCGTGGTCGGTGAGCGCCACGGCGCGCATGCCAAGGGCCTTCGTCTTCGACACCAGGTCCTTGATTCGCAGGGCGCCGTCGAGCAGCGAATACTGCGAATGGACGTGAAGGTGGACGAGCTCGCTTGCCACGATGGGGGCCTATCGACATAGCGTCGCGGCGACAACTCCCGTCGGAGCCGTGCCCTTCCCCGCTTGGAGCGCGAAACGGCCTTGATGCTCCGAGACGACGGGAGCTAGGATGCGCCCACTTCTGGCAATTTAGCCTCCGGAAGGAAAGGTATGGCCATGCTTCGTTCCCGCCTGTTTCTTGCCCTTACGTCGGGCACGATTGCCCTTGCGCTGTCCGGTTGCGGCGGCGACACCGAATCGACCCCCACGGACAGCACGGATCAGACCGGGGCCCAGCCTCCGGTGGCCGGTCCTGCGGACAAGCCGGGAGACGGCGCTGGCGCCGTCCTCGCCGTAAGCAAGCTTTTCCTGGGCGACACCAACCGCGACGGCTCGGCCAACAAGTCCGGTGGCTGGAAGGCCTACGGATTCAACCTCGATCGAAAGATCAGCACCAAAGAGTCGACCGACCTCTGCAAGCCCGCGGGCGGCGGCGCTCCCAGCGCCATCTACCCCGACGGCGACAACGGCATCGACAACTCCTTCGGCAAAAACATCCTCCCCATCATTTTGGGCCTCGCCCCCGACGCGACGTCGCAAATCAACGACAGCATCGCCCAGGGCAGCTTCACCATCATGATGAACATCGAGAAGCTCGGCGCCGGCACCGAGTATAACCCCCTCACCACGAAGCTCTACGCCGGTGGCGACCTCGGCATGGCCCCCTCGTGGAACGGCAGCGACATGTGGCCCGTGCGCCCCGAGCTGCTCCAGTGCTGCAAGAGCCCCGCGGATTGCGCCTGCGATCAACCGGGCGACATCGACAACTCCCGCGTCGCCTTCACCACCAGCTACGTCGTCGACAACACCTGGGTCTCGGGCTCCGCGGCGCCCCTCACCCTCTCGTTGTCGGTCGCCGGCTTCGCCCTCAACCTGACGATCGGCAGCGCCATCATCGCCATGAAGATGGACGGCAGCCACGCGTCGGCCTCGGAAGGCACCATCGCCGGCATCATCAACACCGAGGACTTCATCGAAGAGCTGCGCAAGGTCGCCGGCAACTTCGACCCCGGTCTGTGCGAGGGCTCGACCTTCGACGGTCTGGCGAACCAGCTCCGCGCCGCCTCCGACATCATGGCCGACGGCTCGCAAGACGCGTCCGCCACGTGCAGCGGCATCTCGATTGGCCTGGGCTTCAACGCCTCGGCCGTTCAGCTCGGTGCCATCCTGCCCCCGTCCGAGCCGGGCTCCGATCCCTGCGCGCAGTAAGCACCAACCCGCGGCCTAACTCCTGAACAAACCCCCCACCCTGCCGTCCATACCCCGTCGCTGCTGCCGCGTATGGCTACGGCAGCCCTCCGCTTAGGAAAATGAGGAGATTATTCATGCACAAGCTCGTCGCTCCCCTGTTGTGCCTCGGTCTGTTCAGCGCTGCGACGTTGAGCGCTGGCTGCAAGGCTAGCTTCCAGGCCGGCACCCCGCCTGAGGCTCCCAAGCCCAAAGCGGCCGCTCCCGCCCAACCCCCCCCGTCGGCTCAGCCGGCTCCCGCGAAGGAAAAGCCCCGCCTTCGCTACGTGTTCAAGCTCAAGGGCGACACCCTCGAGCTCCCCGGGCCCGTGATCTTCGAGACCGACAGCGACAAGCTGCGCCCCGAAAGCGATAGCGTTCTTCAAATCGTCCACGACTACATGGACCAAAACAAGAACGTGACCCAGCTCCGCATCGAGGGCCACACCGACGCCGACGGCACCCCGGATCACAACCAAACCCTGTCCGAGAAGCGCTCGATGTCCGTGGCTCGTTGGCTCGTCGCGAAGGGCACCGACTGCAAGCGCCTCGTCCCCGTGGGCTTCGGCCAGAACAAGCCCGTTGCCCCCAACGACACCGAGGACGGCAAGGCCCAGAATCGTCGCGTCGCCTTCGTGCGCGCCGCGGTCGATGGCAAGGCGATCGGCAACTTCCCCGTCGACGGCGGTGGCAAGATGGCCGGCGACCCCTGCACGCAGTAACCCCCCTTCTTCTCCCCCATCTTCGTCGCCCGTTCGCTTTTTTCACGGGCAAACCTTCGCGCCCTGCTAAATCGGCGCCATGAAGTCGCGTCTTAGGTTCTCGGTTTGGGCCGCTGCCTGCATGGCCACCCTGGGGGTGGCCTGCAACGGCGGCAGCGACGACGTGCGGGAGTGGACGGCTTCCGATCACGATCAGCCGGAACGCCCGACGCAACAAACCACTGCCCGAGCTCCTTCATCGGCCGCACCGAGCGGAGCCCCCGACCCGGAGCTCGTCGACCTCGCGTGGCAAAGGACCTGCAGCCGTTGCCATGGCCCCAATGGCCGCGGCGACGGCCCGGAAGGGCCGATGGTTCGCCCGCCCGACCTCACCAACGCCACGTGGCAGGACAGCGTCACCGACGAGCAAATCGCGACGACCATCCGCAAGGGCAAGAACAAAATGCCTTCGTTTGACCTGCCCGACGCCGTCGTTCAGGGCCTCGTCGCTCGAATCCGCGCGCGACTTCGTTGAAAGCGAGCGGCTGCGGGTTTGACTTCCCGCAATCGCGCTCGCAGCATCTTGGCCGATGCGCTGGTTCTTCGTCACCTTCTACGGCGTCACTGCCATCTTGGTCCTCTCGTTCGTCGCGTGGATCGCGACGCGCGTGCTGCACGCAGACGCGGCCAACTACGTCGTCGGGCGCATCATGATTTACGACCTCTACGCCATTGGCGTGGTGGGCTCATACGCGGCATTCGTCGGGGCATGGCACACGTGGGAGAAGCTGACGGGGCGCATGGAGAGGGAAGCGGCGGAGAACCCCACGAAGGACGCTGGTCCTGGCTGAGGTTCGGGCGTCGGCGCATCGCCTCGCTGCTCGTCGTCGGCGCCGTGCTGCTCGCCCTCGGCCCGTCGCATCTGGGATGGTCCGAAGAACGCGATATCGAGCTTCGCATCGATGACGCGGCGGACGTTCGGGCCATCGATTTCGACTGCTTTCCCAAGGGCGAGTCGACGAGCGATGGGGCCCACGCGGCGCGCTGGACCTTCGGCCCCGAAGGCGCCCCCCGGTCCCTGCATTTTCGCGCAAGCCTTCCCGAAGGCGATTTCACCGTGGTGATCTCGGAGCGGCGCGAGAAGTCGGGGGTCGTTCAAAGCGAGCGGGTCATTCACGTGGGCGACTGGACCACGCTGACACTACCGCTGACCGGTCGGCCTTGACGCGGGTCCAACGCAGTGCGTAGCGCCCGCGCCGGCTCGATCGATTGTTTTTGACAACCCGTGGAGTGGGTTGGCAGCCACGTCCCGCGGCGCCTTGAACACAGACGGCTGCCCCCTCCCCGCCCGGACCAAGTCACCGTAAGAGTCTGTTTTTACTGCATTTTTTAATGCCTGCGCGGCAACACGACGGCCCCTTCGCAGGTCGGAGCGGTTTTTGGTTGATGGGAGGGCATGGACCCCACTACTTCTTGGCCCGCAGCGTCCGGGTGTGCGAAGTTATCCCACATGAGCCTACCTGCTCTCGGTACGGGAAACATCGCGACCCCAACCAGCTTCCTGGAAGCGCCCCTCGTACGACGGCTCGGCAGGGCCGTCCTCGGTGACGGAGGATCCATGCGAATCACCCCTTGGTACTTGGCCGCGTTGGCGCCCTTTGCGGCCGCCGGTTGCAGCGGGGCCTACCTTGGACACGCGGCCGTCGTTTTGCTCACCGTCGGCATCTTCTTCGGGACCCTCTCGCTCGGTCGCAACGCTCCGCCGCCTCCGGCCGAGCCCCCCGCGACGCCCCCCAACGCCCCCGCGGGCACCGCTGCGCACACGCCGGCCGCCTAGGATTTTCGCAGAGCACCCTTCGAAGCTTTCGCTTCCGTCGTCGGTGTTACGCTGGCGCGCATGATCGTGGACTCGCCCGTTGGCCAGCTCAAGCGCCTGGACGAATTCACGCTCATGGATCTCGAGGCGGTGCGCCTCATTCTTCGGGGGGATTCGGTCGTCGAGTGGCATCGCCTGCACCTCGAAGACCTCGACGATGCTCGAAAGCTGCTGCAAGCCCAAGAATTTCGGCCCGACGATCCGGCCGATCGGGCTCGCCTCGAAAGCATCAAGAACGAAGCGATCGCCTACCTCCGACGGCAGTTCGACTTCCCCATTCCCAAGCCGGTAGCGAGCGCTTCGGTGGAAGAGCTGCTCTTGCTCGCGTCGAGCAAAGGTCACAGACAGCTTTGCGCGTGCTCGATCTTGAAGTCGATGCACATCATCCATCACCTCGAGGGACGAGAGCTTTTGTTCTCGGTGCCGATGTCCGACCAGGACGTCTTTCACCTGGTCGAAGAGAAGGTGTACCGCGTCATCGGCGGCATGCTGGCCGCGGGCTTTCCCATCATCGAGTTTGCGGGAGGCCGAAAAGAGAAGGACTCGCTCTACACAAAGCTGCTCTCGAAGAGCGAATCGTCGGCGACGGAGATCTACGACAAGCTCCGGTTCCGCATCGTCACGCGGACGGCCGACGACATCATGCCGGTCGTCCTCTATCTGTCCGAGCGGCTCACCCCGTTCAACTTCGTGGTGCCCAAACAGAGCATCAACACGATGTTCCACTTTCGCAGCTACTGCGAGCACGACCCCCATCTGCGGCGTTTGGCCGCCGAACTGCAAACGGGCATCGACGACAGCCTGACCCCCAGCGACAACGCGTTCAGCGACCAGACCTACCGGGCGATCCACTTCGTGACCGATCTGCCCGTGCGGCTGCCGGCCGAGACGATGGAGCTTGCACCGCCGGCGGCGTGGGCCCTCGGGCACATCATTTTCGTGATGTGCGAGCTACAGATCGTCGATCGCGAGACGGAGGCGGCGAACGAGCTCGGGGAGGCTAGCCACGCCCGCTACAAAGAGCGGCAACGTCAGGCCGTCATGCGCCGCCTGAAGCTTGGGCGCAGGCCGATGGGTAACGGAAAGCGGATGTAAGAGGAGGGCGCGGGCCCGGCGGTGGGCCCGCGTAGGTTGGCGTAGGTTTAGACGCGGCCCTTGAGGGCGTCGCGATCGCGAATCACGACCCGGCGGCGATCGAAATCGATCACGCCTTGGCGACGAAGCTCGCCCAACGTGAGCGTCACCGTCTCGCGGGTGGAGCCAATCATGCTCGCCATTTCTTGGTGCGTGAGGGGCGCCGCGATGAGCACGCCGCGGGGATCGGGGATGCCCCAACGGGCGGCCGCCTTGAGCAGGAACTCGGCGAGGCGCGCTTCGACGTTGCGGAACAACATCGACGCGAGCCGCTCTTCGGCGTCGTAGTGGCGGCTCAGGACGGTGGCCATGATGCTGGTCGCGAACCCGATGTCGTGAGCCATCACCGTGCGGCACGTCGCGAGCGGGATGATCAGCGCGTCGACCTCTTCGGAGGCGACCACGCTGTCACGGTGCTCCATGCTGCCGCCGAGGGCGCCTTCGCCGACGAGATCGCCGGGACCGCGGTAACCCAGGGAGAACACGCGGCCGTCGTCCATCGCGCGGATGACGCGGAGACGACCGCTGCCGATGATTGCGATCGAGGTGACCGCTTCGCCCTGGGTGACCAACGTGCGCCCGCGCGCAATTCGTTGAATGGTGCCCGCTTCGACAAAGGCCGCTTGGGACTCGGCCGTCGCCGAGGCGGCGACGGTGTTTCGCTTGAGAATTCGACGCTTGCGCGCGTCGACATCCGTGGAGGTCTCGGACGCGCTACCCGTGCTGCGGGTGCCGCGTACAACCACGCTCTTTCCCATCATCATTTTGAATCTCCTTGCCGCGGCGCGATAAAAATCGAGCACCGCTGGCTTCCCGGTTGCGTTGACATCAGCAACACCTGGCTCTTACGTTCGCGTTGCGCCGGTGGTACCGGCCGAGGCCGGTCAACCTCCCTTGGCTCGAAATGAGAACCATCTGCCGGGGGGTACGGCGAGCTTACTATCCATGCTAACGGATGTCCGATGCGCCTCTTTAGTGGGAAGATAACCGCGCTGAGCGATGAGCTCGCCAAGGCGCTCGTAGACGCCGAAAACATTGAGACTTCTTCGCGAAAAGACGTCGCGAGGGACCTCGAGTCCGTCTTCACGAATTATTTGGAAGTTGAGCGGGAAGTGCTTGACAGGTCAAAAGACTTGCTGGCTCAGCGCGGCCTCCCCAACACCGAGCTTCCGCGGCTGCGCAAGCTGATCGCCGAAGAGAAGGGCATCCGCATCGGCGACGACATGCTCGATCACCTGCTAGACCAGCTGATCGAGATGCTGATGCACTCGAGCAACGTGGACGAGGTCTTCGCCGAAGACCACGATTTGCGCCGGACGATGCGCCCCATTCTTCGAAAGTCGATCCAGGTCGACGAGGCCTTGGACGCCGAGGTGCGAGGCCAGCTCAAGCACGTGAAAGAGGGCAGTCGTACCTGGGAGATCGAATATCGCCGCATGATGAGCGATATCCAGCGTCGCAAAGGCCTTTAGGACCCGGGAGCGCACCCATGAGCTGGATGCCCAAGGTCGAGCAGAAGCGGCACTTCTGCCACAAGTGCAAGAAAGAGCTCGTCTTCGAGGTGAAGCTGCAACGGGCCGACACCTGCCCTCACTGCGGCGTCGACCTGCAATGCTGCAAGAACTGCGAGCACTGGGACCCCTCAGCCCACAACCAGTGCAAAGAGCACATCGCCGAGTACATCCCCGATCGCGAGAAGGCGAACTTCTGCACGTTCTTCACCTTCCGAAACGGCGTGCCCGAAGACACGAGCGCGCAAATCGCGAAGAGTCGGGCCAAGCTCGACGACCTCTTCAAGAAAAAGTAGCGCTGTGCGCCGTTTTCTCGTGACCGGTGGGGCCGGCTTCATCGGTAGCCATTTGGTGCGGGCGCTGGCGGCCCGCGGTGACCATGTGCGCGTGGTCGACAACCTGGTCGCGGGGCGCTGGGAGAACCTCGAAGGCGCGCTCGGCGTCATCGAGCGCATCGAGGCGGATATCCGCGACGAGCGGGCGATGAGCGAGGCTTCGCGCGACGTCGATGTGGTGCTGCATCAAGCGGCCCTCGGCTCGGTGCCGCGTAGCGTGGCGACGCCCGTGGAGACGAACGCCGTCAACGTGGGTGGGACGGTGACCGTGCTCGATGCGGCGCGGCGTGCGGGCGTAAAGCGCGTGGTGCTCGCGTCGTCTTCGTCGGTCTACGGCGATACGCCCGTACTGCCCAAACACGAGGGCATGCAGCCTTCGCCGATGTCGCCCTACGCGACGAGCAAGCTCGCGGTCGAACAGTACGCGAAGGTCTTCTTTCGAACCTACGGCATGGACACGCTGTGCCTGCGCTACTTCAACGTATTCGGTCCGCGGCAACGCCCGGATGGGCCCTACGCCGCGGTGATTCCGCGCTTCGCCGAGGCCGCCCTCGCGGGCCAGCCGCTCGTGATTTTTGGCGACGGTGAGCAGACGCGCGACTTCTGCTTCGTCGACAACGTGGTGGACGCGAACCTGCTCGCCGCGGACAGCGCCGAGACCTTCGGCGGCGACGTGCTGAATATCGCGGGGGGACGGCGGGTGAGCATCGCGGAGGTCGCGCGGGCGGTGGCGCAGAGCGTCGACGGCACGACGCGCACCGAGAACCATGAGCCGCGCACGGGCGATGTCCGAGACTCCTTGGCGGATATTGGCAAGGCCCGGCAAAGGCTTGGTTTCGAGCCCAAAGTGCGCTGGGAAGAGGGCCTTCAGCCCACCGTGCGTTACCTGAAGACGCTGCGCGAAGAGGGGCCGGCGGTGGCGGCGCGGAGCGTCTGATGCGCAGCATGACGGGCTTCGGTGTGGGCCAAGCGACGGTGGGAAGTGCGCGCCTCGTGGCCGAGGTGCGCAGCGTCAACGGTCGATTGTTGGAGGTCAAAACACGTCTCGCGCCGGAGCTCGCCGACCTCGGACTTTTGTGCGAACAAATCGTGCGCACGCGTGTGCGAAGAGGCCGGGTCGAGGTGGCGCTGCGCGCCGAGGGAGAGCTCGTGGGGCCGGCGCGGCTCGACGAGGCGCGAGCCCGCGATGCCCTGCGCGATCTGGCTCGTTTGCGCGACGAAGTGGCCCCTTCGGCGGAGCTACCGTTGTCCCTGCTGGCGGTCGTTCCGGGCCTGTTCGCAGCCACGAGCTGCCCCAACGAGGGCCTGACGAACGCCGCGAAAGAGGCTGTCTCCGAAGCTCTGTCCGCGTTCTTGAAGATGGCGGACGCCGAGGGCGCGCGCCTCCTTGACGACTTGCACCTGCGCCTGGCCTCGGTCGAGCTGCACCTCGCGGCGCTGGGGAGCGCCGCTGCGCCGGCGAAGAAGGCCCTGCGCGATCGACTGCGCGAACGCGTCGCGCGCTTGGTCGCGGAGGCGGGCGTGACGGTGTCGGCCGAGCGCATCGAAGCCGAGGTGGTCTTGTTCACCGAGCGCGGCGACTTCACCGAGGAGCTCACGCGGCTCGCGAGCCACACCGTGGAGCTCCGCGCGGGGCTCGCGGCGTCGGCCCACGAGCCCTCGGGGCGACGCCTCGATTTCCTCTTGCAAGAGATGCTGCGCGAGGCGAATACCCTCGCGGCGAAGGCCAACGACGCTAGCCTCACGCACAGCGCGGTGGCCATCAAAGTGGAGCTCGAACGGCTCCGGGAGCAGGTGCAAAATGTCGAATGAGCAAGCCAAGGACGACTTCCTTCTGCTCATCGTCTCCTCCCCTTCGGGCGCCGGAAAAACGACGCTTTGCAACCGTTTGCGCGCCGAATTTCACGATTTTCGCTTCTCGGTCTCGCACACCACGCGCAAGCCGCGTCCCACCGAGGTCGACGGTCGCGAGTACCACTTCGTGGATCGGGCCACCTTCGAACAGATGATCCGCGCCGAGCTATTCGCGGAGTGGGCCGAGGTGCACGGCAATCTCTACGGCACGAGCAAGAAAGAGATCGACGTCGCGCGGGCGACCGCGGGCGGCGCGCTGTTCGATATCGACCACCAAGGCGCGCGGCAGATCAAGGCCTCGATCCCCGACGCGGTGGGCGTCTTCATTTTGCCCCCTTCGCTCGTGGAGCTCGAGCGCCGTTTGCGCGGACGGGGCACCGAAGACGAGGCCACGACACGCACAAGGCTGGAGGCCGCGAAGGGCGAAATCGAGCACTATGTGTTCTTCGATTACGTCATCGTCAACGACGACATTCACCACGCCTACGAGAGCCTGCGCGCGGTGGTGTTCGCGGAGCGCGCTCGACGTCAGCGGCACGCGCTTCGCTGTGAACGGCTCCTCGCGGAAGGGAAGTCAAAGTCATGAGCGGGACCCTCGGCGTGATTGGTGGGAGCGGGCTCTACGTCGTCGACGACCTCGACAACGTCGAAGAAATTTGGGTCGATACGCCGTTTGGCGCGCCTAGCGACGCGGTGGTGCGCGGCCGCGTGCGCGGCACCGATGGCACGATGTTGTTTCTGTCGCGGCACGGTCGCGGCCACCGTCTCTCACCGACCGATATCAACTACCGCGCGAATATTTGCGCGCTCAAGAAGCTCGGCGCGACGCACCTGCTCAGCGTGAGCGCCGTCGGGTCCATGCGTGAGGAGATCGCGCCGGGGGATCTCGTCGTCGTCGATCAGTTCATCGACCTGACGAAGAAGCGCCACACGACCTTCTTCGATCACGGCATCGCG
>CAYLJT010000190.1:0-11561 GCA_964383995.1 uncultured Polyangiaceae bacterium | reverse complement strand
CGCCGTGCTCACCGGCGCCACCTTGACGGGGGCCACGATCGAGGGCGCCGACCTCAGCGGCGCGAACCTGGCCGGGGTCGATCTGAGCGGCGCCAGCGTCATGGATTGCGCCCTCGCCGGGGCCGATTTGCGCGGCGCGAAGCTCGACAAGGCGGTGCTCACCGGGGCCGATCTGTCGGGCGCGCGGGTCGAAGGCGCCTCGTTCGTGCTCACCCTGTTCGACATGGCCACGGCCCCGGGCATCGACTTTCGCGGCTGCAATGTCTCGGACGCGAGCTTCGCGGGGGCCCTGCTCGACGGCGCCCATTTCGCGGCGGTCGCTGGCAAGCAGGTCAATTTCTCGGGCGCCAGCCTACGCCGCGCGTCTTTGCAACGGCTCTCCGCCAACGCCGCCAACCTGCGCGGCGCTTGCCTCGATGAAGCCGACCTCACCGAAGCCGACCTCTCCGACGGCTGTTTCGAGGAGGTCACCATGCGCAGAGCCAAGGCCGAACGAGCCATGCTCTCGGGCGCCCGCTTTGCCAAAGCCGATCTGCGTGCCACGGTGTTTCGGGGCGCCCAGATGAAACACGTGGATTTAGCGCACACGAAGCTATCGGGGGCGGACCTCTCGGGCGTAGACTTGGAGGGTGCGAGCCTTCACCGCGCGGTGCGCGAAGACGCGAGCTTTCGTGGTGCCAACATGAAAAACGTCGACGAAGGCGATGCCGAACGCGCCAAAGCCGAGGATTTCCAGCGAGGAAGCTAGAGCCATGGTGGACATCGCAAGAGCTGCCGATAGGGCCCCCGAGAGCGCCGACAACGTCGTGCCGTTTCCCAGCGCGTCTTCGCCAAAAATCGCGCTCGCCGACGGCGCCGTGGCGGCCAAGGTCGGCGAGGCCATCGAGCTGCGCGATGGCGAGGGCCACCTGCTCGTGCGCTACGAAAAGGGCGAGGCAACCATCTTCGCCGCGCGCGGCGATCTCAAGCTCTCGGCCCCCGCGGGCCGTGTGCTGATCGAGGGGCGCGACGTAGCCGTGCAAGCGGCCCGCGATCTCGACCTCAACGCGCCTCGCCACGTGAGCGTGGGCACGGGCGCCTCCCACCTGGCCTTCGAAGGGGACAAGGCCAAGCTGCAGACCACCGAGCTCGGCGTGAACGCCAAAAAGGGCCGCGTCGCCGTGGGCGAGGCCGAGGTGTTGGCGCGCCAAATCGTCACCAGCGCCGAGCGCATCGCGACGAAGGTCACGCGCTACGAGCTCGAGGCCGAGCGCCTGGTCGAGAAGGCCAAAGACGCCTTCCGCGACGTCACGGGCCTCGCCCAAACCCGCATCGGCCGCGCCAAAACCGTGGTGCGCGAGGTGTTCTCGCTGCGCTCCAAGCGCTCGGTCCTGAAGTCCGAGCAAGAAACCAAGATCGACGGCTCCAAGGTGCTGCTCGGCTAACCCACAAGGCGAAGAGGAGACCACGAGACAACCATGCTCCCTGCATCCTCCAAAAAAGGTGGTCAGTGCTTCGCGTTCCCCGACGTGTGCAAGACCCCGGCGGCCCCGAGCCCCATCCCCATTCCCTATCCAAACTTCGGGTTCTTGAACCAGACCGACAAAGTCATCGAGATCGTGCTCATGGAAAACAAAGAGACGGTCGTCGAGACCTCGCAAATTCCAAGCTCGAAGGGCGATGAGGCAGGCACGCTGAAGGGCGTCGTCTCCAACACGAACATGGATAAGGTCCAGTTCAAACGCTACAGCTCGAAGGTGTTCGCCAAGGGCAAAAAGGTCGTGTTTCACACGGCGATCACCGCGCAAAACGGCTCGAGCGCCAATATGCCCGCGGGCTGCCACGTGGCGCCCAGTCAAATGAAGGTCATTGTCGCGATGTGAGCGCGGCGTAGCCGCGACTTCTACGGAGGTATGCTGTGGGTTGGACTCATCTGGAAGGCATCGACATCGCGTTCATCTCAGGCGCCATGCCCGAAGACTCGGTGGAGGTCCGGGGCATCGTGGGCCGCGAGCGGATGAGCAGGCTCTACGAGTTTGATCTCCTGTTGTGGCGCCCCTCCGGGCCCTTCACCGAAGACGAGATGGACGAGCTGTTGAAGGCTCCTTGCGCCATCTCCTTGGGGCCCAACGAGAGCGACGTCGTGCACGGCGTTTTGGCCAGCATCGAAGAGATCGACACGCCGACCACCGTCGCCCCTCGCTACTACGCGCGCCTCGTGCCCACCATGTGGCTCTTGACCCTGGCCCGCACGAACCGCGTGTTTTTGGGGCAAACCGTCAAGGAGATCATCACCGAGGTGCTCACCGGCTACGGCCTGGCCGAGGGTAAGCACTTCGACATCCACTGCGACGGCACCAAGCGCGAATACGCCATTCAATACGAAGAGAGCGATTGGGACTTCATCCAACGCTGGCTCGAACGCGAGGGCATGTTCTATTGGTTCGAGCAGGACGAGAAGAACGAGCGCTTGGTGATCGCCGACGCCAACGCCACCACCAGCTTCATCGCCGACCCCAAGACCATCCATTACCGCACCTCGAACCTGTCGTCCTCCGGTGTGGAGACCATTTTCGACTGGAATCAGCGCAAAAAGCGCACACCGGCGCGGGTCGCCTTGGTCGACCACAACTACGAGATGGGCGAGCCCTTCATCAAGGGTCTGGCCCCCGCCGACACGGCCCGCGGCTTTGGCACCGTGTTTTCGTTCGGCGAGAACTTCAAGGACGACGGGGCAGGGGACAAACTGGCGATCTTGCGCGCCGAGCGCTTGATGGCCGAGCGCGACCTGTTCTCCGGGCGCACCGACTGCTCGCGTTTCCGGCCTGGGAGGCGCTTCAATCTGGGCAGCCACCACGACGACGACGGCGAATACATGGTGATTCAGGTGGAGCACCGGGTCGGCTTTGCGCTGTATGGCAAGGCGGGCGAGCCCCAACGCTATTTTGCCCGGTTTGAAGCCACGCGCGCGGGGGTGCCCTGGCGTCCGCCGCGCGTCACGCCCTGGCCGCGCATCGACGGCATCTTGCCTGCCCACATCGAGAGCGACACCGCCGGCGCCTACGCCGACCTGGACGACCAGGGTCGATACCTGGTGCGTTTGCCCTTCGATTTGTCGGGCCGTCCGGGCTCCAAGGCCTCCATTCGGATTCGCTTGTCCGAGCCCTACTCGGGCGCCGCCTACGGCGTCCACTACCCGCTGCACAAGGGCGCCGAGGTGCTTTTGGCGCACATCGCGGGCGATCCGGACCGCCCGATCATCATGTCGACGGTGCCGAACCCACGCACGCCGAGCCCGGTCACCAGCGCCAATGCCACGCAGTCGGTGGTCCGTACGGCGTCGGGCATCCACACCGAAATGGAAGACCTAGAGAGCTAGAAGCGAGGAATCTGCCATGCCCTTCGACATCAAGGTAGATAGTGCGGCGAGCGCCGTCGACCCCGACCTCTCCCAGGCCGTCAAGCCCCAACGTCCGCCGCCGGGTCAGCCGACGGGCGTGCCGAACCGCCAAACCACCTTCGTTCCCAGCGAAAACACCACCTTCAGTCTCGGACAAAAGTGCCCCACGCGCATCAACGACGTGGGCATCACCGGCCGCACCGACAACCACGTGCACTTCCACGTGCAGACCGCCAACAAGACGGTGGTCAGCATGGGCGGTCCCGCCACCGAGGTGGTGATCGACGCCTTCGACCCCAAGGCACCCTCCAAGACCAACGGCTACGCCATGGTCACCGACCAGGTCGCCTACCACGACTCCAAGCTCCAGCACTACATGGTGTCGCGGGAAGGCGACGTGGTGATCCGCGCCGCCACGAAGGACGCGATGCTTCAGTCCGACACCAAGACGGTGCACGTGACGGCGGGCCACGCGGTCGAAATGGCGGCCACGGGCGTGGTCAAGATCACCGCCCACCCCGGCGTCGCTCCGGAAGACAAGAAGTGGAACAACCTGCTCGAAAACACGGTCGGCGCCTTCACCGGCAACGCCTACGTCAAGAAGGGCGTCAGCGCGCTCGACGCGGCGCGCGCCGCGTTTGCCGTGGTGGTCGCCTCCAAGAAGATGCTCAAGGAGGGCAAGGATGGCAAGACCGGCTGGCAAAGCGCCGACGCTTGGGACCGCGCCAAGTTCATCGTCGACGCCACCAAGCTGGTGTCCACCATGGGCCGTTTGGCCAGCGACACCTTCGCCGATCCGACCGGCAAGGTGACGATCAACGGCGAGGACTACACCAGCATCACGGGCGGCGTGGCGGCCAGCATGTACGGCGGCATGAGCGCCAGCGTCAGCTCCCTGGTCAGCTCGGCCTTGGTGGGCGGCACGGCCAGCGTCACCGGCTTCGCCTTCGCCAGCCTGTGGGGCGGCGCCGAGGCCAGCATCAAGAGCTTCCGCAAGACGGTCGTGGGCGCCGACTACGGCAAGATCGACATCAAGGCCTTGAAGAGCATCGGCATGGCGTCCGAGACGGCCAACGTCAAGATCACCGGCAAGACCAACGTGCAGGTCAACTCGTCGAAGGACGTGTATTTGCACGGCGAAAAGCAGGTCTACCTGGGCTCCGGCGGCGGCTCCGGCTACGGCCTCAAGGCCAAGCCGAAGTCCATCGAGGTCGGCAAGATCGCCTCGAACGGCGACAACTTCCCCAGCGTCAGCATGGACAAGAAAAAGGGCATGGTCGTCGACGAGAAGCAGCTCGGCTGCTTCTACGAGAACACGTCGATCGTCATGAAGCCCCGCAACATCAAGGTGCAGTCCAAGGGCGATTGCTGGGTGCAGGTGGACAACATGGGTAAGATGACCACCAAGGCGTCCAAGATTTTGCTCGGCTAAACCTCACCCACGTCGCCTGCGCGCGAGGAGCGCGGCCAGGCCCAAGAGCGCGAGCACGAACGGCCCGTTCGCGGAGCTTGGCGCGTTGAGCGCGCAACCGTCGTCGCTTGTCTCGGACACCGGGGCCGCGCTGCTGCCGCCGGCGCCGCTCCCGCCGCCACCTTCGCCCGCCGCGTCCACCTCGCTCACCGCCAGCGCGCTGGTGCAACCCGGGTCGTCGGGCCAGTCCAAAAAACCATCGCCGTCGTTGTCGAGACCGTCGTTGCAGTCGGCGCCGTTGCCCCCGAAGAGCGGTTGTTTCGCGGTGGTATAGCGCAAGAAGTCCATCACAGGCTTCTCGGCGTAGCCCGCCGCGCGACTGCCATCTTCCACCACGGCGCCCCACTCGTAGCCCGAGCCTGGCACGTCGAAGGCCTCGTAGAAGAGGGTGGCCTGCCACTGGGGCCGGCTCAACATGGCCTCCAATACGCGGCGATAATACAGCGTTTGCGTGGCCTCTTCCTTGGTGTCTCCCAGGGTCGCAGACTGACCTGTCTCGGTCAGCCAGAAGGGCTTTTGCACCTGGTGCTTTTGCATCACCTCGAAGAACGAGGGGGGCCCTTCGTAGATGACGCTGCCGCCGGTCTCGAGCACGCGGTGCGCGTCGAGCTTGTTGAAGAAGCTGTCGGAGGTGGAGCCGGCGCCCGTCTCGTCCCCTGGAAAGCCGGCGTAAATGTGGCCACTGACGATGTCGATGTCAGGCTCGTGGGCCGTCAAGACGGCGTCGAGCCAATCGGCGTACTCGCCGGCGATGGAGGCCAGGCCCGGGGCGACCACCCGGCAATCGCCGCAATTGGCGCGCAGCGCGGCGGCGCCGGGGCCCAGGATGAGCGTGTTGTAGTCGTCGACGGTGCCTTCGAAGAACACGTCCAGGTTGGGCTCGTTCCAGAGCTCGTAGTGCGTGATCCGACCTTGAAAATGGCTGACCGTGGCGGCCACGAAGGCGTCGTAGGTGCCGGCGACGGGCACGTCGTTGACCGAGCCATCGCCCATCATGTCGCCTTGGGAAGCCCAGGCCGGCGTGTAGCCGATGACGCCGAGCACGGTCAGGCCGCGCGCCAGCGCGCCATCGACGATGGCGTCGAACAGGGTGAAATCGGGGGCGCCCGCGCTGGGCTGGGCGTCGAGCCAATTCAGGTCGATGCGCACCATGCCCGTGCCGGAGGCGGCGGTGGCGTCGAGGCCGATGCCGGTCGACTGGTGCACATTGAAGCCGAGCGTCTTCGGCTGGGCGTGCGCCACCGTGACGGACGTGACGGCCAGGAGGGCGGCGAGGCCGACTGCGGAGGCGAGGGGACGAGGGGGCATGGAAGGCTCGCGGGGAGGAGGGCAGCAGACCTTCCCTATCCGTACACAAGCTTTTGCCCACCCGCAACGGGCGGGCACGCCAAGCGACGCGCGGGGCTTTTCGCCGCCGCCGAGCCTGTGGTAAGGGCCCCGCATGACGGACAGCGAACAATTCCTCGTGCTCTCGGCCCTCGGCTCCGACCGCCCCGGTCTCGTCGCGGAGGTGACGGAGTACATGACCGAACGCGGCGCTAACGTAGAAGACAGCCGCATGGCGGTCTTGGGCGCCGAGTTCGGCATCCTGTTGTTGGTCTCGGGCACCGCCGACGAAATCGCCGCCGTCGAGCGCGATCTCCCTTCGTTGCAAGGCAAAACCGGCCTGGAGGTGTTGACGCGCCGCACGAAGAGCCCCGAAGACCACCGTCGCGCCGCCGTCATCCCCTGCCTGATCACCGCCGAGGCGCTCGACCAAGAGGGCATCGTGCGCGCGGTCGCGCGCGCCCTGAGCGCGGCCGGGGTCAATATCGTGTCCCTCGAAACCAGCGCCTACGAGGCCCCCGTCACCGGCTCTCGGCTGTTTCGCATGGAAGCCCGCGTGGACATTCCGTCGAACCTTACCATCGGCAAGGTCCGAAAGGCGATGGACGAGGTGGCCGAGGCCGAAAACCTCGACATCGACGTGCGCTCGCTGGTGGGCAAGGGTGGCTAAGCCTACAAAAGCTTGACGCCTTTGTCCTTGGCAAGAAGATAAAAGGCTCGTAGTCTAGTAAGTTCCTCCCCGCGTCATTTTTTTCAGGTCCGAGGGCGCGGGGGCCACAAGGAGCGCCATGGCTTGCTGGACTCGCCCTGCGGTTCGTTGGATTTCGACGGTTTTTGCGGCTGTACTGGGCGGCACGTTGGCCGGCTGTTCGGAGGGGCCCAGCGATACCGAGGTCCCGACCGGCAGCGCAGCGGAGGAGCTCGCCTGCGTCACGCTCAGCCGCGCGCCGCTCACGATCGTGGAAGACACCCACATCGCGACCGACCCCCTCGACCCGACGCGCGCGACCACCAACTACGGAGCCTCGGCGCTGCTGCAAACAGGCAGTTATGGGCCGGGGGTCCGGCAAGCCCTGTTGCGCTTCGATATCAGCTCGATCCCGGCCAACATCACGATCACCTCGGCGTCGCTCAACCTCCGAAAATACACGAACCTCGGCAACGGCAGCCTGAACCTCCACCGCATCACGGCGCCTTGGAGCGAGTCGGTGGTCACCTGGAATTCGTTCGCGGCGGCCTTCGACCCCGTGGCGCTGACCACGGTCGACATCGCTCCGGTGGCCAACGGCGGCGTGGCCCCGGTGGACGTGACCGCCCTGGTTCAAGCCTGGAACAATGGCACCTTGCCGAACTACGGCGTGCTCGTCGACCAACCCGGTGGTGGTCGCGCGTCCGTCGGTGCCAGCGATTCCACCGTGCCCGTGCCGCGACCTTCCCTCACCGTGTGCTATGCGCCCGCCAGTTGCTCCAATGGCATTCAAGACGGCGGGGAGACGGGGATCGACTGCGGTGGAAGCTGCGCGCCCTGCGTGAACCCTTGCCTCGGGGTGACCTGTACGGCGCAAGACGCCTGTCACCTGGCCGGTGTCTGTAATCCCAGCACGGGCTTGTGCTCCAACCCCGCCGCGCCCTACGGCGGCGCTTGCGACGACGCCAACGCGTGCACGCAAGTGGACATCTGCCAAAACGGCGTGTGCGTCGGCACGACGCCCATCACCTGCTCTGCCTCGGACGTCTGCCATGCGGCGGGCGTCTGCGATCCCGCCTCCGGCGCGTGCTCCAACCCGCCTGCGGCCGACGGAACGCTGTGCGACGATGCCAACCCCTGCACCTCCCTCGACGTCTGTTTGTCCGGGACATGCACGGGCACGAACCCCGTGCAATGCCCGGCGATCGACGCCTGCCACGGCGTCGGCGCGTGCGATCCTGCCACGGGGAGCTGCTCCACCCCGGCCGCGGCGGACGGCACCGCCTGCGACGACACCAACCCCTGCACGCAGGTGGACGCCTGCCAGGGCGGCGTGTGCGTTGGCGCCAACGCGGTGAGCTGCGCGCCCCTCGACGCTTGCCATGTCGCCGGTAGTTGCGACGTCGTCACCGGCCTCTGCTCGAACCCGCTGGCGCCCGATGGCACGGCCTGTGACGACGGCGATCCTTGCACGCCGACCGACACTTGCACGGCCGGCTCCTGCGTGGGCACGGGCTACGCGTGTGGCACGTGCTCCGACGGCATCTTGAATCAAGGCGAGTCCGCCATCGACTGCGGTGGCCCCTGCGCGCCCTGCATGCCGCTCGGCGATTCCCAGCAAAACGCCGCGCGTTCGTGCTCGGCCATCCTGTACGCCGGGGGCTCCCAAGGCGATGGCATCTATTGGATCGATCCGACCGGCGGCAGCACGGCGGACGCCTACCTTGCCTACTGCGACATGACGACGGACGGCGGCGGCTGGACCCTGGCGGCCTACGCGGGCGACCGCTCCGCGGGCTTCCCGCGCATGGATATCGACGTGGGTAGCTACAACCCGACCTCGCGCAGCGGCAAGGCCTCGAGGGGCGCTGTCCAGGTCGCCCACGCCTCGAATGAAATCGCCTTCGCGTATGCGCCGGGCCTGAGCTTCTCCGGTCCGATGTCTCAGACAACGGACACCGTGGCCTTCGGCATCCCCGACCGCATCGCGGTGGACTTCAAGACCACCTCCAACAACGGGAGCTGCGTGCCCGTGGCGGCGCGGCGGCTCTTACCGGTGGGCTCGCTCGCCGCGTGCGTGGGCTCTTCGGGGCAGAGCACCACGGCCAACTCGCTGAACGACTGCAACCCCACGGGCAACCTGCACCACGCCGGCGTGTGGACGAAGTCCTTGGGCGGCACCTACTCGTCCTTCGCCTACGGCCTGTTCCAGACCGAATATTCGTGCAATAGCTGGCAGAACATCAGCCACCACGTGTGGGTCGACACGCAATATTCCAACTGGGAGCCCTCGGCCACGGCCTACTGGCCTTCGAGCGTCGACGGCTCCACCTCGGTGTGGCTGCGTTGCGACGCGGACGGCGCCTGTCCGACCTGCGACGATGGTATCCAGAATCAGGGCGAGCAAGGGGTCGACTGCGGCTGGCCCTGCGCGCCTTGCGCCGCGAAGAACACGCAGGCGGCGGCGCTCCCGACCTGCACCGACATCCTGCTCAACGGTCAGAGCCAGGGCGACGGCATCTACTACATCGATCCCAACGGCGGCAGCACCGCCGACGCCTACACCACGTTCTGCGACATGTCCGCGGACGGTGGCGGCTGGACGCTGGTGGCCTATGCAGGCGACTATTCCGCTGGATTTCCGCGGATGGATATCGACGTTGGTGTGTACGACCCGGCGGTTCGCCAAGGGAAGGGGTCGCGCGCGGCGGTCAGCATCGCCCACCTGTCCAAGCAAATGGCCCTCGGTTACAGCCCCGATCTGGCCTCGTACGGCGCCCTCGGCAACATGACCGACGCGGTCAGCTTCGTGATCCCCGATCCCAGCGTCGTGGATTTCAAGACCACCTCGAACAACGGCGTGTGCGTGCCTGTTCAGGCGCGCCGCATTCGCCCCGCCGGCTCCCTTGCCATTTGCGTCGGCACGAGCAGCGTGCCGACGGCGAAGTCGATCAACGACTGCAATCCGAACAACGACGCTTACCACGCGGGCGTGTACACGAAGTCCTTGGGAGGCACCTACACGACCTTCGCCTACGGCCTGTTTACCACGGAGTACACCTGCAATAGCTGGCCGAACGTGAGCCACCACTATTGGGTAGACAGCCAGTACAACAACTGGGAACCTTCGGCGACCATGGCTTGGCCTGGCGCGGTCAACGGCACGGCGTCCGCCTGGTTGCGCGGCGATGTGTCCGCGGTGGCCTGCTTCGACGGCGTGTTGAACGACGGCGAGACGGGGGTAGACTGTGGTGGCCCCTGCGCGGCGTGCCCGACCTGCTTCGACGGCATCCAGAACCAGGGCGAGATCGGCATCGACTGCGGGTCTCCCTGCGGTCCTTGCCCGCTCAACACGTTGGCGAGCGCGCTGACCACCTGCAAAGCCATCTTGAACGCGGGTCAGTCCGGCGGCGACGGCATCTACTGGATTGACCCGGACGGCGGCAGCACCGCCAACGCCTACCAAACCTACTGCGACATGACGACCTCCGGCGGTGGCTGGACGCTGGTCGCTTACGCGGGCGATCGCAGCCTCGGCTTCCCGCGCATGGACATCGACGTGGGCAGCTTCCATCCTTACCTGCGCTCGGGGAAGGGCTCGCGGTCGGCGGTGACCCTCGCGCACCTATCGACCGAGATGGCCTTTGCGTATGTGCCGACCCTCAACCACAACGGCTCGCTCGCGCAAAACACCGACGCCGTGGCCTTCCAGATCCCGAATCCGGCCATCGTCGATTTCAAGACCACGTCCAACAACGGCTCGTGCGTCGCGGTCAGCGCGCGCCGGCTGCTGCCCGCCGGGTCGCTCGCCGCGTGCGTGGGCAACTCGGGCCAGAGCACCACGGCCAACTCGCTCAGCGACTGCAACCCGACCGGCAACCTGCACCACGCGGGGGTCTGGAACAAGTCCCTCGGCGGGACCTACAACTCGTTTGCTTACGGCCTGTTCCAGACTGAGTACAGTTGCAACAGTTGGTACAACATCAGCCACCACGCCTGGGTGGACACGCAATATTCGAACTGGGAGCCCTCCGCCACGGCCTACTGGCCGAGCAGCGTGGACGGCTCGATGTCGGCCTGGCTGCGTTAGCCGAGGGCCCGCAGGCGAGCTAAAATCAGCTCTTTTTCCTGGGTGTTTTTCACCATGAACGCGGCCCGCTGCAGCTCCGTGCGGGCTTCGTTCGTGCGCTCGAGCCGCAGCAAAAGGTCAGCCCGCACGCAGGGCAAGAGGTGGTAGTCCCGGAGCGCAGGCTCGTTGGCAAGGTCGTCGACCATGGCCAGGCCCTCTTCGGCGCCGAAGGCCATGGCTACCGCCACCGCGCGGTTTAGCTCGACCACGGGAGAGTGGGTTAGCTCGGCCAGGGCGTCGTACAGGGCCACGATGCGCTCCCAGTCGGTGTCTTCGAAGCGTGGCGCGCGGGCGTGGCAAGCCGCGATCGCTGCCTGCAAGGTGTAGGGCCCGAGGGGTTGCTTGAGCGCCTGCGCGCGTTCGAGGGCAGCAAGGCCGCGCTGAATCAGCAGGCGATCCCAGCGCGCGCGGTTCTGCTCGGCGAGCAGCACGGGCTTACCGTCGTGTCCGAGACGCGCCCGCACACGCGAAGCCTGAATTTCCATCAGCGCCACGAGCCCATGCACCTCGGCCTCGGAAGGTAAGAGCGCCGAAAGCACCCGGCCGAGGCGCAGGGCGTCGTCGCACA
>CAYLJT010000189.1:0-11561 GCA_964383995.1 uncultured Polyangiaceae bacterium | reverse complement strand
CCCGGCTCGTGGACTGCGTAGGCGTGTACGGTGGTGTTCATGGGTCACGACCCTACCCAAGTTGGCGTTCGCCGCCGTGCCAGATCCCACGAATGATCTGCCCGATCCTATGAGGCTCCGGACTATTATCCGGCCGACTAGCTACGTGTTAGCTTGCGCCACGTGAACACCTCCGACCTCGCGCTACGGGCCGAGCGCTACCTGCCAGCTCGGGAGCACTCGGAATCAGCCGTGGATACGGCGAGCCCCATGCCCGGGTTGCTGCTCCTACGCCACCTCCGAACGACGACGCTCGAAGCCACGATCTACGAACCCGTGATCTGCCTGATCCTGCGAGGAGAGAAACAGACGATCCTGGGCGAACGTAGCGTTCGCTTTGGCGCCGGCGAGTCCCTGATCGTCAGCCACACGCTCCCGGTCGTGTCTCGGATCACCAAGGCCAGCAGCGCCGTTCCCTACCTCGCACTGATCTCATCGATCGACCTGTCTCGCCTACGCAGCCTTCATCACGAGCTCGGAGACGTCGTTCTCACTCCTGCGGGCGCGCGTTCCCTCGAGGTAGGCAAGACCGATCTCGCGCTGCTCGACGCCTTCGCTCGCTACCTGTCGCTTGCCGACGAGCCGATCGCGGCGCGTGTGCTCGCGCCTCGGGTCCTCGACGAGATCCACGTTCGGCTGCTGCTCGCGCCGCACGGCGCCATGCTACGTCAGTTGATCGCCCATGACAGTCAAGCGCGCGGTGTCGGGCGCGCCATCGAACACATCCGTCGCGAGTTTAAGCAGAGCCTGGCTATGAGCGATCTCGCCAAACTTGCCGGCATGAGCACGTCGAGCTTTTACAAGCACTTCAACTCGATCGCGGCGACTTCACCCCTGCAGTACCAGAAGGACCTGCGCCTCCTCGAGGCCCGCCGCCTGCTGCGGACCGAGGGCTATTCTGTGTCGGGTGCGGCGTACGAGGTCGGCTACGAGAGCCCGACGCAGTTCAGTCGCGAGTACGCCCGCAAGTTCGGCCAGCCGCCTCGGGCCGAGATCGCAACTGCCTGAGCGCGAACGGCCGCTGAAGCGCGGTACGATCGTGCGGAAATCGTTCTTGCCGAATGTCGTGCTGACCTCGATCTTACCGGTCAGGAAGCCCTTGCCGAGCGGGCTGAACGGAACAAACCGATGCCAAGCTCTGCGCACGTTGGCAAGATCTGCTTCTCGGGCTCGCGCCACTACGACGAGCACTCACTCTGCAACGCCGCTACGGGCTGGACGGCGTGCGCACGGCGGATGGACTCCACGCCTGACTCGGACAGGCCGACGTGTCTGACCTTGCCCTCCTGGATCAGGTCGCGCACCGTGCCCGCCACGTCTTCCATGGGCACCTCGGGGTCCACGCGATGCTGGTAGAAAAGATCGATGTGGTCGGCCTGGAGGACAGGATGCGCCTTCCCTAGGGCGTTCGAAAGTGCGATGTTCGGGATGCGTCACGAAGAAGAACTTCACGGTGCTTGACCCGGCTCCCTACAAACCTTCCTCAGGAAACAAGGGCGCAGGGGGCACCTTCCCGGAGCGAAAACCGGCCCGTTCGCCGAGCGAGCGACGTCAGCCGTTCCAGATATCGTATTTTCGATTCAACGACTCCATCAACGCCGTGTCGGCGTATTGGCTCTCTGTCAAGGCGACGAGCTCTTCGAGGTAGCTGTCGAAGCCACCGGGGCTGAAGATGGTGAGGAGCTTGGCGCCTTCGACGCTCCGGACCTCGTGCCAGACGTCAGGAGGTACATTGAGCGTCGTGCCGGGCAGGGCCAAGACGGTCTCGTCGTCGAAGCGGAACTCGACGCTGCCTTCAAGGATGTAGAAGATCTCGATCATCTTCTTGTGATGGTGGCGCAGAAGCTCGAAGCCCGGCTTGAGCCGATCTTCCACCAGTGTTACCCGACCCTCGGAGAGATCCAGGGTGGACTTCACGAACACGTGGTCTTTGGACCACTCGTAGCTCTTGCCCTGACCAGGCAGGACGATCCGTTGTCGCATGGGTAGGCTCCTCGGTCTCTGCGAGCACGATATCCGGGATCTCGGCCGGGCGGCGAGCTAGTTAGCGACCCAACGGCGCTCCCGCGGCCCTCGGTTCCGCGACCGCACCTGCGCTGCGCCCGCGCCCCTTCGTACGCTTTTGCTTGCACGCCGGCCGGCAGCCTGAGCTAGTCTCGGGCCGCATGTCGCGGGAGCCGCTGCGTTGCCGACCGAAGATGGTGGCGTCCACCATGGCGCTTTTCTTCGCCGCGGCGACGTCCACGAGCTGCGCGCTCGTCGGCGGCATCGACGACCGCAGCGTCGCCGAGGGTGGCGCGTCTGCGCAGGGGTCGGGGGGCGCCGGTGGAATGGGCGGGGCAGGCGGCGCAGGGGGTGGCGCGAGCTGCGCTCTTGGTTGCCCGGCCAGCGCGCCCGTTTGCGGTCTGAACGGAGCCTGCGTCGCGGTGAAGGAGCTCGCCGCGGGGCTCGGCGGCGATCACACCTGCGCCCTGGTCGCTGACGGGACGGTGCTGTGTTGGGGCGGCAACGCGGCTGGGCAGCTCGGCGTGTCCACCCTGGAGTCGTTGCAGCCGACCTTCGTCCCCGACCTCGACGGGGTCACCCAGGTTGCCGTCGGCTTGGTACATACATGCGCGCTGCGCGGACCCGCGGGGGAGGTCTTTTGCTGGGGGCAGAATACGGAAGGCCAGCTCGGGCGCCCCATTTCCAGTGGGCCGAACCCGACGCCCGCGCAGGTGACGCTCCCCGAAGCGGCGGTGTCCATCCGGCTGGGGCTCGGATTTTCCTGTGCGTTGTTGGCGTCCGGCGGCGTCGCGTGTTGGGGAGACAACAGCAAGGGTCAGCTCGGGCGTGGCAACGCAGGCTCCCCCGATTGGCAAGCTTCGCTTGTCCATGAAATCGCGGGCGCGGCCGGCCTGGAGGTAGGCTCCTACCATGCTTGCGCCGTTCTCGCCGACGGCGGCGTCTCTTGCTGGGGAGACAATGCTTGCGGTCAGCTCGCCCAGGACCCAGCGCAGTCCATGTTCACGACGCCGGTGGCCGTGCCCGCGTTGCAGGGCACAACGGAGCTCGGCTTTGGCGACCTGCATAGCTGCGGTATCCAGGGTGGCGCCTCCTGTTGGGGCTGCAATGGCGCAGGTCAGGCCGTCCCCAGCAGCGCGCCCAACAGCGTCTTGACACCCATGCTCGTGGACGGCGACGCCACTCACGTGGACGGCGGATTTCGTTCTAGCTGCGCCCTTTTGTCGACCGGAAACATCCACTGCTGGGGCGAGATTGGCGACGTGACGGTCAACGGCCCCGCGGCGTCTGCCATGTGGTTTTTCTGGGCGCACGGCTGCCTGCGCTCGAGCGACGGCGTCTACGCGTGCTGGGGAAGCAACAACAGCGGTCAGCTCGGCGCGGGGCACAAGCTGGCTCCGCCTTGGGGTGACATTCTTCCCATTGTCTGGCCAGGCGGTCCATGAGTCGGCTGCTCCACGCCGTACCTCCCAAGGCTTCTCAAGGCGCGTTGCGCAGCCGAGGCTCGACGCGATGAGCCCTACGGACGAAGCGGACAAGCTGGCACCGGGGGACCTCGTCGGCGGCAAGTACCGCATCGATGGCTCGTTGGGTGAGGGTGGCATGGGGGTCGTTTATGCCGCGACTCACGTCACGCTCGGCCTGCGGGTGGCCGTGAAGTGCCTGCTCCCTACCATGGCCCGCCACGCCGACGCGACCGAGCGTTTTCTGCGCGAAGCGCGCTCGATCGTGGCGATGAAGGGGGAGCACGTCGCCCGTGTCATGGATGTTGGCACGTTCGAGTCCGGTGCCCCCTACATGGTCATGGAATTTCTGGAAGGGGTGGATCTGAGCCATGTCATCGGTCGGGGCCGCCTTCCTGTGGAGGCCGCGGTTGCCTATGTACTGCAGGCCTGCGAGGCCATCGCAGAGGCCCATAGCGGCGGCATCGTTCATCGCGATCTCAAGCCTTCCAACGTATTTCTTACCACCCGACCGGATGGCTCGCCCCTCGTCAAGGTGCTCGATTTTGGGATCGCCAAGGCCCTCAGCGTGAGCCACGCCGACCAGGCGAAGCTGACCGGTACGGGGGTCGTGATGGGAACCCCCGCTTACATGTCGCCCGAACAGGTGCGCGACGCGGGGGCCGTCGACGAGCGGACCGATCTGTGGTCCCTCGGTGTCATCCTGTACGAGTGCCTGACGGGCGCTCTTCCCTTCGACGCGACCACGCCGTCGGGCATGTGTGCGGCCGTGGCGGCCGACGCGCCCAAACCGTTGACGGCCTTCTTGAGCGAGGCTCCCGCCGGGCTCGAAGCGGTGGTCATGCGTTGCCTTGAAAAGAACCGGGATGACAGATTTCCAGACGTCGGAGCCCTGGCCCAGGCCCTCGCACCCTTCGCTCCACCCGATGCCCAGCCCTCGGTAGCGCGGATTCTACGCCTCCTGCGCCGCAATGAGCGGGGCGCGCCGGAGAGCGCTGCCAAGACAGCGAGACCGACATCGCGACCCGAAGAGACCAGCGAGACGGTCATGGCAGGGCCAGTCAGCCCGCCCGCGACGGGCGCTGACGACGACACGATCGCCGCCGAAACAGCGTCGTTTTCGGAGGGTAGGCGCGGGGTTGGCAGGCGCACCTGGACGATCCTGACCCTGGTCCTGCTGTCGTGCGCTGCGGTAGCGTGGCTTGTCCTTTCCGCCGCCACCGCGCCCGACGCCAAGCCGACCTCCGCCGCCTTCGTTGGGGCGCCCGACCCGTCGCTGGTCGTCCCCGCGACGAGCCCGGCCTCCGCGAGCTTGCCAACGACCCTCGTGGTCAGCGAACAGGCCGCGGCCCAGGCCGTTGCGAGCGCCGCGTCGTCACCGCCGTCGAACAATCCGCCCTCGCCGTCTTCGGCCAAACGAGCAGCGCCCAGCGACACGCGCTCGAGCGCGGCCTCGATTCCCAAGACTCCCACGCCCACCCCGACCATCGCCCCCACCGCCACTGGAAAGGCAGCCCCCGATGACCTCATCTCCGAGCGCCAGTAAGCTCCGCTGGCAAGGTTTTTGGGCCGTCTTACCTCTGCTGCTGACGAGCGCCCCCGCCCTCGCCCAGGAGGGGGATGTCAAGGCGTTGGCCGAGTCCCTGTTCCAACAAGGGCGCACGTTGATGAACGCCGAACAATACGCCGAGGCCTGCCCCAAGCTGGCCGAGAGCCAGCGGCTCGACCCCGCGGGAGGCACCATCGTGGCCCTCGGCATGTGCTACGAAAAGCAGGGGAAGACCGCGAGCGCGTGGGCCGCGTTCAAAGAGGGGCTGAGCGCCGCGCGAAAGAGCAACAACAGCGCGCGCATGCAGTTTTGCGAGGCGGAGATTGCCAAGCTCGAAGCCATCTTGTCCACCTTGAACGTCATCGTACCCCCCGAGGCGCGGGTTCCAGGTCTGCGCGTCGAGCGCGACGGTGTACAGTTGGCGGAGGCCGCGTGGGGCTTTCCAGTCGCGGTCGATCCGGGCCCCCACACGCTCGTCGCTTCCGCACCTGGATACCAGCGCGTTCAGCTCACCGTCGAAGTCGGCGCGAGCCGCGCGTCCGAGACAATCAGCGTGCCGATCTTACCAAGGGATCCACAGGTTCAAGCGGCGCCCTTCGCGGGGCCCGGTCCGGGAACGTCGGTGTCGTCTCGGGAGCCGGGCTCCTTGAGCGGTCAGACCAAGGTAGGTCTCGTGGTCGGCGGTGTCGGCGTAGCGGCCTCCGTCGCCGGGCTCGTGGTGGGCGGGCTCGCCCTTGGAAAGCGCAGCGAGAGCGACGACAAATGCGGCGGCGACTTGGCCGTTTGTCCAGCGGGCAGTGCCGGCGAAGAGGCCGTTTCCTTGAACGATGATGCGCAATCCTTGGCCACTGTCTCGGACATCTTGGTGTTCGCGGGGTTAGGCCTCGCCGCGGTTGGCGCCATCACGGTGGTGCTCGCGCCGGCGAGCGACGGCAGCACGGAGACCAGCGCAAGGTTGACGCTGGCGCCCGGTCGCGCGCAGCTAGGCTTGAGCTTTTAGCCATGGGCCTTGCCGCGCGGCCAAAGAGCTCGTTGCCCTCCGTGCTCCCCGAGCCCCGCTGGGTAGCCAGGCTCGTCGTGCTGGTAGCGATGGCGAGCTTGGGCTGCGCGGGGCGGCAACCGGCCAGTCTCTCGGGGCTGCGCTACCGCGCGACCTTCGATCTTACCTGCCCCGCGTCGGAGCTACAGCTCTTCCACATCGACGCACGGACCAAGGCGGTGGCGGGCTGCGGGCGCGCCCTTGTGTATGTGGAACAATGCGCCGGGGGCAGCGATGAGAGCGTGTGTAGCTGGCTCGCGAACACGCCGCCCGCGGCGACGACCCCTCCGCCTCCGTCCATCGCGCCAACCCCGACGGGACCGACCGTGCCCGGCGGAGCGAACAGCCTGCTCCTCGATCGCTACTGACCTTTCGATCCGAAGGTAGCAGACGATCAAGTCAGGCTTCGTAGGCCGCTTCGCAGCCCGGCATTTACGCGTCGCGAGACGACGACAGGGTGACAGGCTCGTCCCGATTCGCATTGGCCATGGTCACCAGAAGGCGGGCCGCTCGGGCATCGGGGCGCTGCACTTCGTGCAGTTTCTGTGATCGTCGTTCACGTCTTCGAGCGAGCCGCACGACGCACAGCGAACCCAGATGCGGTTCATTCGGCTGGGCGTCCACACGCTCGTCCACACCGAGGCGACGAAGTCCTCGCCGAAGAGCTCCTTCATCGCCACCGCGTGGTGTTTGGAGAGCGCCCGTTTCATGGACGCCTCGTCCTCCCAAGCCGTCACCGTGAAGCCCCGGAGGCCCGTGAACCCCGTGACGATGGAGATGAAGCCCGGCTCGGCAAGGAAGTCTTTCACGTTGTCGCGCGAGCGCGCGCGGATCCGTTCCCGTTCGGCCGGGTCCTTGGCTGCGATCCACGTGAGCGCGATCACGCCCGGCGGATGCTTGTTGCCGGAGGCTGCCCGCAGGGAATAGCCGTATTGCGCCGCGTCGGTGCCAATCGGTTCCGCGAGAGCGAGCGCCACAAGCTCCTCGGGGCTCATTGGCCCAACGCGTGACGCCTCGACCCACGCTGGCTTCTGCTCGAGCCATAGGTTCTTGATGACCTTCCGGGGGAGTGCGTGGTCGAAGAGCCCCGCGCAGACCATCACGCGCGTCCCCTGGACGGGCCGCTTCGCGAGGCGACTCCCGCAGTGGTTGCAGAACGCGCGCTCGTTCGCCGGTGACGACGCGTACCAACGGATTTGTTCCTCCCCCTCCCAGCGCACGCTGCCGCGCTCGGCAGCGAAGAAGGCGAAGGAGCTGCCGTGGAGCTTTTGGCAGTCTGCACAGTGGCAGACCACGACGCCCGTGCTCTCGGCGGGCATCCTCACGCGCACGCGGCCACAGTGGCAGGAGCCGACCATCTCCAGGTGCGGCATCGCATTGGTAGGGGTCATGCGGTTGGTCCTCCGCTCAGCGGCCGAGCGTCTCGATGATGAGGTTGGCAGTCTCCGTTCCAGAGAAGTTCTGCTGGCCGGTGATGAGGTTGCCGTCGCGCACGGCGAAGCCGCGCCATATGCCCGCCTGTACGAAGTTCGCTCCGAGCCTCCTCAGCTCGTCCTCGATGCGCCACGGCATCAGGTGCTTGTCCTTCGGCAGCGCGCCCATACCCCACACGGCGTTGTCGGCGAAGTCCTCCTCGACGTTGGCGAAGCCGGTGACGGTCTTGCCCTTGGCCAGGAGCTCACCGTTCGGCAGCTTCGCGTACCGCAGGAGCGCGACGCCGTGGCAGAGCGCGCAGGCGATCTTGCCGGCCACGTAGAACTCGACGAACTTGTCGTGCAAGTCAGTAGCCTTCTCGAAACCGAACATGGGCGCCTGTCCTCCGGCCACGATGAGCGCGTCGAAGCGTGCGCTGTCGATCTCCGAGACAGGTTTCGTGTTCTCGACGAGCGTCGCGAGGCTCGGCGTATGGATAAACCCCATGCTGATCAGGTCGGATGCCGAATAGCCGCTTGCGTCACGGGGATCGGACATGGCATCGGCCTCGCACTTGCCGCCCGCGGGGCTGAAGATCTCGACCTCGTACCCCGCTTCGTGGAAGGCGTAGTACGGATGCGTCAGCTCCGACCACCAGAAGCCGACGGGCCACCCCGTGGTCGTGGAGGTTGTGGGGTTCGCGATGACGATCGCGACGCGCTTGGGCTTGCTCTTGTTCGACGGGTTCGCGTCTCTCAGGCTCATGTTGCTGTCTCCTTCGTGCGGACGGGACGTCCTCGACGCGAAGAACTATCGAGCCGACACGGCATGCAGACAACGCAAGAGAACTGAACTCATAGTTGCAAACGCTGCAACTTACGCCGGACGGCGCTTCCGCAGTGCGGGTCTGGCCCGATGTGGGGCGGGCGGGTAGGTTCACTCGTAGGTCACGCGTTCCGGACGGAGCAACCGCTTCGTTTCCACGACCTGACAACCGTGCTAGCGTCGCACCGTGAGCGCGCGGTGCCCCAGGGCAATTGTCGGGCTGGTCTTGCTACAAGTGGCGTTTTCCACGGTGGGTGCGGTCCGCGCGGACGACACGCCCTCGCTCGATCTGCCCCAGGCGCCGGCGGGGGACCGCGCATTCCTCATGGAGCGGGCTCGGGTGCACGGGCACTGGAAACCCTCGGCGCGCTTGGTGCTGAGCCATGCCCGTGCGCCCCTTACCTCGCGCACCCGCCAGGACGAGGCCGACCCGGCCGTCCTTACCGAAACGGTGCTCCATGCCCTCGCGGCGTTGCCCATGCACCACATGTTCGTGCTCCACCTCGATCTGCCGTTCGTCCTTACGGAGTCGGCGGGTGCCCGTCCCGACGGACGCACGACCCTGCCGGATCCGTCGGGAGCGGGCCTCGCGGACGTGCGTGTCGGGGGTCGGTTGCGCCTCTTTGGCTCCCCGGAAGACGAGCCCGACAAGCTCGACGGCGCCCTTGCCCTCGCGTTCGTTCTCCCCACGGCTACTAGCGACTACGGCGGTGACCATGCCGTGCGAGCCAGGCTCGCTGCCTTGCTCGAAGCGACCACACCGCGGCTTCATGGTGGCGCTGGGCTTGGGGTCGAGACACGGCCAGCGGAGACGCTCGATGGCCTATTGCCGCTCCGCACGGGCACGGCTGGTTTCATCGCCCTGTCCGGTGGGTTCTTCCTGGACGCCCAAGGCGACATCGAGGTGGGTCTGGAAGGGCTCGCCGAGACAACCCTGGCTGGCGGCGCGAAGCTCCTCGACCCACGCGCAAGCCGCGTCCACCTCCTTGCCACCGCGAGCGGGCGCATCAACGGCGGCCCGCTGGAGGTAGGTTTCGCCCTCGGGCCGGGGTTCGCGGAGGGCCCGGGAGCCGCGGATTATCGCGTGCTCGTGCTGGCCGGCTACGCCGAGGACGAGCCCGAGCCGCCGCCCGACGGCGACGAAGATCGCATTCCCGACAAGGCCGATGCGTGCCCCCGGCTTCCCGGCATGGGCTCGGCCGATCCGCTGCTGCATGGCTGTCCGGAGGCCCCACCCGACCAGGACGGCGATGCCATTCCAGATCCGCAGGATGCCTGTCCTGACGTCGCCGGACGCCCCACGGGGATGCGACGCACGCACGGCTGTCCGCCCCCGCGCGACAGCGATGGCGACGGCCTGTTCGACCACGAGGATGCTTGTCCGGAAGTGGCCGGCCCCGCACCTCCGAAGGGGGACGGCTGCCCTCCACCCAAGCCCCGTGCTGCGCTCGTGGAGCGGCGCATCGAGCTCGACCAACAGGTGCTGTTCGAGACCGGAACGGCCGTAATCCAAGCCGAAAGCGACGGCCTGCTAGGGGAGATCGCGACGGTGCTCCGCGAGCACCCCGAGCTTCTGCGCGTGGAGGTCCAGGGTCACACCGACGAGACGGGCCACGAGGCCGACAACCGCGTCCTCGCCCAGCGGCGCGCGGAGGCCGTGGTAAGCTGGCTCGTCGCCCACGGCATCGACGGCGCCAGGCTCGTCTCGAAGGGATACGGTGCCGATCGCCCTATCGCCGACAACACGACCGAGGAAGGACGCCAAAGGAACCGCCGTGTGGAGCTGCATGTGCTCGATGTCACTCCCGGGAGCACACCATGAGCACACGAGGCAAACCCGCTCTTCCTCTCTTCGCAGGGCTTTTCGCGGTTGCCTTCGCCGGCGGGGCCCCGGCCCAAGAGGCCAGCGAAGGCGGGGAGGTGGAAGAGGTCGCAGAGGTCGATGACGGACCCGTGGAAGGTCCGGAGCTGCTCCATATTCCAGAGCTGGCACGCGAAGCCGAACAGGGCATCTTGCGTCCGGTGCCGCTCACCGTCGAGCTACCGTCCGCAGTGGCGCTCCGCGCGCGACGTGTGCTCGTGCACTACCGTCTTTGGGGTGATCCCGACTGGACCACCTTGGAGCTTCGGCGCAACGGTGCGAGCTATGAGGGGGCCATTCCGTGCTTGGAGGTCAGCACCGTCACGGGGGAGCTGCGCTATTACATTCGCATCCACGACGCCGACGGTCAGGTCGTAGCCTCGGCAGGCTCCCGCGCCGAGCCCTACGTAGTGCAGATTCGAAACGACGAGCAGCTCAGCGATGGCACGAGACCCGCGGCCAAGTGCCCCGATCCGGCGGACTGCCCGCGGGGTCTGCCCGGTTGTCCGAGCGAGCGTGTCTTTCTGATTGCCTGTCGCACCGACGCCGATTGCGAGGGCGACGCGGTGTGCTCTTGGCGCCAGGTATGCGAGCCTGACCCACGCAAGAAGACCTGGATTTCGCTGGCCATCGAGCAGGACGCCGGGCTCTTCTCGCGGGCCGGAGCCTGCTCGATCTACACGCAGGAGCACGCCGGCTACGCTTGTTTGCGGGAGCAGGGCGATTCGTACAAGGGCACCCCGGTCCATACCAACGAATCGCTGGCGTTGGGGAGCGGTCCAACGCGGCTCGTGCTCGGCGTCGATCGCCTCGTCTACTACGACACCACCGTGGGTCTTCGGACAAGCTACATCCTCCGGGGCGAAGGTCCCACGCCACGCGGTGGAACGGCGCTCGTACCATTCTCTGCCGCCGCCCGGGTCAGCCATTGGTTCGGTTCAGACCCGTTCGCGAAGCCGCAAGTGCGGCCCTTTGCGTTTGTCACAGCGGGCTACGGCATGACCGACCTTGCCACCACCATGACCCTGCGTGAGGACCCGTCGGCCAACGCCTACCAGCCGGGCAACGACCTCGAACAAACCGTCGACGTCTGGAAGCGTGCGGGTGACGGCTTCGTCGGCGGCGGTGCTGGGCTCTCCCTACCTTGGGGAGATGAGCGCGCGGTCTTTGTCGAGCTTGCCATTGTCGGTATCTTCCCCTTTCCTGCCCTGGTCGTCGCTCCCAGCGCCGGCGTGGCCCAGGGTTTCTGAGGTGACCATGCCCCTATCTTTTCGCACCGTGCTTCTTTCGATTCCGCTCGCATTTCAAGCGGGGTGCTCCTCCGACGCGCTCACGCCTCCGCAGCCCACCCTCTTCACCCCCGGTGCC
>CAYLJT010000188.1:0-11584 GCA_964383995.1 uncultured Polyangiaceae bacterium | reverse complement strand
ATCGATTTGCTTACACGCGCAAAGTATTTTCTCCTGGTGCTCGACGAGGCCGAGGTCACCGCGGTCGACGGCGGAGCTGAAGGCATCGATCCAGCGCCCCACACGGCCCGTGTGTCGCTGCATCGTGTCTCGGACGGCAAGCTCTTGCTGCGGCTCGCGCGCGACGCGAGCGCCGTGCTCGTCGGCGCCGCGCCGATCACTGATCAGCGCGTCGACGACGCGCGCCAACGCCAAGCCAACGCCTGCGCCTTGGCCCTCGAAGTTCGCACGGCCATGGGGGACACCAGCGCCGCAACCATGCCGACCCCTTGAGCGCGCGCCCTAGGCGAGGCGTGCGACGACGTGCAGATCGGTGAGGTTGTGGCCAGTGGGGCGACCTGGAAGGGCCGTGCCGAGGCTCTGATGCAGTGGACCATCGTCGCAACGCGCGAGCGCGTCGGCGATGCGCAGAGGGCCGGCCGCTACGGCATCGTCCTGCGTCACGATGGCGCCGGCGTTGCCCGAGGAGCCGTCCACGCCGTCGCTTGAAAAGGCCATGAAGACCGTGTTTTTCGGCAATTCGCTGAGCACCGCGAGGGCGGTCCAACCGGCGCGACCGCCGCGCCCGTGCTCCGTCGGCAAACGCATCGTGGGCTCGCAGGCCCAGACCGCTGCGTGGTTGGGCGACAGCGCGCGTGCGGCCTCGACGCGGCGCGCGGCGATGCGGCGCGCGTCGCCGTCGTCGAGCGTCACGGCGTCCACGACCACGCCGCTACGCGCCGCGAACAGCCGCGCGAACGTGCGCGCGAGGTCGTGCGGCGCCGCGATGATCGTCCCGCGCAGTCGCGGCGCATCGGCGCTAATTCGTAGGGACTCGTCAAGGTGTGGCGCAACCGCGTCGGCGAGATGAGGCACGAAACGTTGGAGCACCTGTTTGGCGTCGTCGACGGACGTGGGGTCGAACCAGGTTGGGCCCGAGCCGACGTCGTGGAGCTCGCCGCGGATCACATCGGAGAGCGCCAACGTCAGGGTGCGCGCGGGGGCTGCGGCGAGAGCTAGCCGTCCGCCTTTGATGCGCGAGAGGTGGCGCCTTACCGTGTTGACGGCCGTGATCGGCGCGCCCGAAGCGAACAGCGCTTCGAGCAAAATACGCTTGTTTTCTAGGGAAAAACCGTCGCTTGGCGCGGCTAGCAGGGCCGACGCTCCGCCGGAGAGCAGCGCCAGCAACAGGTCCCGCGGGCCCAGTTGCGCCGCGCGATCGAGGGCCGTCTCCGCCGCGAAAACGCTGCGATCGTCGGGGAGCGGGTGGCTCGCGCGGAGCAGCGTGACGTCGCTGCGAGCTTCGAGGCCGTCGGCGTCTGTGCCGTCGTTCGTCACGACGAGCGCGCCGAGCGCCACATCGGGCCAGCGCGAGAGGGCTCCTCGCGCCATTTTCGGCGCGGCTTTGCCCGCCGCGACGACCAGCACACGCGCGCCCTTCGGAGGCCTCGGCGGCAACGCGTCGTGCACGAGCGCGGCCGGATCGAGCGCCACGAGCGTCGCTTCGAAGCTCTCGCGCATCCCATCGACCAGCGTCGCGAGGTTCATTGCGGACGCCGGTCGAACGCATCCACCAGGTGGCTCGCGATCACGTCGTGGTAGGCCAGCAGGAGCGTCATCGACGCGCCTCGATCGAAGAGATCGCCGTGCTCTCCCGGCCCTAGCGCGTTTGCGGCCCAGCGCGCGGAGCCGCGCAAATCCACGAACAGCCCCGAGGCCGTGCAGGTGAGCGGCAGCGACAACGAAACCCCTAGATCCAAGCCGGGATCGCGGGCCCATCCGCCTTTCCTCGATTCGTCGAAGAAGGTGCCGAGGTCGATGGCGATGGAGTCGACGAGCAGGTCGACGAAGGCGGGGCCGCGCTCCAAATTCGACGCGTAACGCGCGGGAAAGAGCGGCGCGATCGATACACCAAACGCCAGGCTACGCAGGGTCCTCGTCTCCTCTTGGCCGAAGCCGTCCGCGTAGGCGATCCAGGGTCCTGCCATCGAAAGGAACAGCGCGCGCCCGCCAAAGGCGCCGCCGGTCTCGTGTTTTGCGAGAGAAACACCGAGGCCCCCGGCGAGCATCAAGTCGCCGTCGAACCTGCCGTAGGCGCCGTCGCTATCGTCGGCGCGGGCCTCCGCCACGAGGCCCAGCGCGCCGAGGAGCGAAACCCCGAGCGCCGCCGCGCACCTCAATGCGCCCATGCTTCCGTGATCGCGTCGCGCACCTCGGCCGCGCACATCAAGCGAACGCGGACCATGGTTTCGTTGCGCAAGCGCGCGAGCAAGAAGGACACCTCCGAGGGTTTGCGCGGGCGGCCGCGGGGCAACATCACGGTGAGCGAATCGTCCTCCGAATAGGGCGTGTCCTGCGCGCGATCGAGGCCCACGTAGATGTCCGGATCGAGCCCGGCGTTTTTCGTAATCTCGCGGGCGATTTGCAGCTTTTCAGTGGTGTCGTGGGCCTCCTCGCCGTCGTCGAAAAGCTCGATCGTCTTGAACAACAGGCGGTTGCGGAGCCGCGTCGTGAGGTCCGACAAAATCGGATCCTTCGCCGACTCCCAGGCGTGCATCGCGCCCAACAGCACGCTGTCATCGAGCTCCAAATACTCGCCGAGGGTGGGCTCGTTGCCTGCGACGACGGAGGCGAACGCGGGGGGCATCACGGGCAAGCGCACACCGTCCCGCGCGAGCGCGAAGGCCCTTCGCAAGATGAGCCCGATCATCCATTCGGCGGCTCGCGTCGACTTGTGGAAATAGACCTGCTGAAACATGAAGAGCCGCGCCAGCAAGAACGACTCGATGGCAGCGATGCCCTTGAGACCGTCGATGGCAAGCCCAGGCGCCTTCGCGCCGACCGACTCACCAAAGCGCAGACTGCGGAGCAGCCACGGAAGGTCGTAGTCCCCGTAGCGAACCCCCGTCGCATGCGCGTCGCGCAGCAGGTAATCGCAGCGATCCACGTCGAAGGTGCCGCTCACCGCGTTCGCCAAATAGGGGATTTCGTGCTCGCCGCGAACGAGCGCCGCCACCCGTTGCGGGAGCCCCGGATCGTCCGCGCTCAGCACGCGAAACACGTCGGAGCTTGGATCCAAGAGGATGCGCTCGGTCCACGTTTCGTGGGCGACGGCACCGGGGAGCGCCTCCTCGAAGAGGTGGGACAGGGGGCCGTGCCCGATGTCGTGGAGCAATGCCGCGGCCGTCGCGTCGCGGGCGCGCTCGCTCGTGACGCGTTGCCAAAACGGCAGGTCGCCGTCGATGCGCCGCAGCCTCGCCAAAAAGAGGCGCATGACATGGGCGGCCCCGATCGCGTGGGCGAACCGCGTGTGCTCGGCGCCGGGGTAGGCCAGGGAGGTGAGCCCCAGTTGCCGTATGCGGCGTAGGCGTTGGACCTCGCGGGCGCCCAAAAGGCGCTCCACGATGGCGTCTTCTTCGCTTTCGAAGGCGACGAGCCCATGGACGGGGTCGCGCAGAATCATGGAAACCTCGGCGCGCATCCTACGGCCCTTTGCTCCGAGCGTCGGCGATGGAATCCGTCCCCCGCGCCACGCTTCGTGGGCCCCGGGACACCGTCGCGGAGGCAAGCGGCATTTGCGTAACGGATTGCGCACTGCCGGGTGCGAAGTGAGGCGATCTCCGCTAACCTACAGTTTCATTTGCGCTGCGGCGCCTCCCCGTCCCAACGCGCTCGAGATGAACCATCGTATGGCCTCCCCAAACAATCGCACCGCCGCTGCGGGCTCTTCACGCTACGGGCTCGAGTCGGAGCACTTGCCCCGGCGCCTCGAGTCTATCCTGCGAGCACTCCCCGAAAGCGAGCTATCCGCGCTCATTTCGCGGGTCGGCATTCGGGTCGATCCGGCCAAACGCATCGACGTTCCTTCGCAAGTCGCGCGGGCCCTGGTGGGCCTGCCCGAAATTCGCGATCCATCGCGCTTACCCCCTGCGAGCGCCGAGCTTTTGCATCGCATCGCGGAGGCCGGCGGTCGCCTCGTTGTCACAGGACTTACGTCTGCGTTGGAGCCGCTCGTGGCGCGCGGCATCGTGTTTGGCAGGCGTCTCGAGGTCGGGGTCGAGCTCGTGTTGCCCCACGCCTACTTGGTTCAGCTTCGCAGTTGGGAAGGCGAAGACCCGAGGGCCCTGCGTGCATTGCTCGCGCAAGCGCCCTTCGAGAGCGCGAGCGCCGTGGCGTCGCACTACCTCGGCCGGCCGGCCACGCCGCCCGTCGCGCTCTCCCTCGAAGCGGCCTGGGAGGTCCTACGCGATCCGCTTCGTCTTGCGGACGAAGTCGCCAAGCTCGCGCCCCTCGAGCGCCGCCTCCTCGAGTCCATCGAGAGCGTGGGTGGCGAGGTCGAGACCGACGAGCTGCTCGATTTGGAGCGCGAGCCCATGCGTGTGCGCGGCGCAGGTGGCTCCACGACGAGCCGCCGCGGCGTCGGATTTGCCTTGGAACGCCGCGCATTTTTGATCCCGATTCATCCCAATCGGCACCTGATTCCGACCGAGGTCGCGGACGTCATCGGCAGCGAGCGAAACCGCGCGCGCCTCGAAAAACGCCGCGCGATTCGCACCTACGTGCTGTCCGAAGATCACGCGCCGCGCCGCGCGCGCTTCGCTTCCGATCCGGCGTTGCTCGCCCTCGCGCTCGCGTTTTCCGCGCGCGAGCAGGGCAGCGAGACGCGACCGAGCGTGGGCACTCCGCGTTCTTTGATCATGCGCCTTTCCCAGCGCATCGGCCGCGACGTCGAAGCGAGCGCGCTGATCACCGCGCTATCGCGCGCCATCGGGCTGTGGGATCCGTCGGCCGCTTCAGCGGCGGCTCCGCCCGGCTCCTACGCTGTCTCGGACTTGACCCGCGTGCTCTTCAACACGTGGCGACGCGGCGGCGCATGGGACGAGGCGCGCCCCGAGCGCGAGGTCCTGCGCGTATCGCACGAAGCGCGGGATTCGAGCCCGATCGGCGCCCTGCGCGAGATGGTCCTCGATGCGCTGCAAGAACTGGCCGAAAACCGTTGGATGCCCTGGGCGTCGCTGAGCGGCTACTTGGCCGCCGACGAGCGCATTTCAGGCCTCGATCGGCTGCTGCGGCGTTGGGGCGAGCGCGCCAACGTGGCCACGCCGCCGACCGCCATGGAGGTCGCGCGTCGCATGGTGCTCGAGACCCTGCCCTCGTTGGGCATCCTCGATCTCAGCGGCGAAGAGGACGACGAAGAGCTCACCCTGCGCCTCACGCCTCGGGGTCGCGTGCTCTTGGGTGACGCCGCGCCGCAGGAGCACACGGCCTCCGAGTTTACCGATGCGAACACGCTGCGCCTCGGCAGCGGAGCCGTCGTCGCGCATGTGCTGGCGTTGTCGCCTTTCGCGGAGCTGGGTCGCGTCAGCAACGAGCTCGACGTGGTGATCTCGGGCGCCGCCATCGCGCGAGCCCTCGGCGCGGGCATCGAAGCCGACGTGATGCGCGCTCGCATCGAGGCTATCGCGCCCCTGCCCGAGAAGCTGGCTCGCATGCTGGAACAGGCAGGCACGGTGGTGGGCAAGGGCTCGCTGGTTGCGTCGGCGGGCTTCGTTTGGATCGAAGATCCCGAGGTGCGCGAGCTTTTGCGCACGCGAAAGCCCGCTTCCGAGCTGTTCATCGACCCCTCGCCGCCCGGCGGTTTGCTGGTCGCGCCCGACGTCGACGCCGAACGCTTGTTCCGAAAATGCCGCGCTCTCGGCGTTGAAATCGAGGTCGACAGCGGGCCGATGCGCGCGCGCACGGCTTCGCGGCCGCAAATGGACGCGGCCGATCCGCGCACCGGGGTTCGCCGCGTGCGCACCTCGCCCACGACGGGCAAGCGCTCGACCTCTTGAGCTTCGCGCCGAGCTACTGCGGCACCACGTAGCGCACGAAATTGCGCAGCGTGGCCGCCGCGTGGGGCGTCGCGCATACGGCGCCCAGCATCGCGTCGACGTCCCGGCCCTCGCCCTCGAGGATGCTTCGTCGCGACGTCATGTACCCCTTGATCACGCCTTCATCGAACTCGGGGTGAAACTGCACGCCGTAGCACGTCGCTGAGAAGCGGATCGCCTGGTGCGCATCGAGCCCCGAGCGGGCCAGTGCCACGGCGTTTTGCGGCAAGACGAGCGCGCTGTCCACGTGCGTCGCTTGCGCCCAAAATCGCGTAGGTAGGCCCTCGAAAATCGGCGCGTCCGCAAAGCGCTCCACCTCGATCGAGCCCATTTCGCGGCCCTTGGGGTTCTTCTCCGCCGAGCCGCCCAAGGCTTGGGTCAATATTTGGTGCCCAAAACAAATGCCAAAGGTCGGCACGTCCGCGGCGAACACGGCCCTGAGCCAGTCTTCCATCGCCAAGATCCACGGATCGCGATTGGGCACGTTGGCCGCCGAGCCGGTGATCACAAGGGCATCCATCGCCTCGGGCGCCGGGGGCTCATCGCTTCGTGCGTCGAAGGTCGTCACGTGACCTTCCCAGGCGTTCCCGAGCGTTTCGACGATCATTTTTTCGAAGGGCCCGCGCGCTTCGGCCACGTTGGCCACGGGATCACCGGTGCGCGCGATAAACAGCGTCTTCTTCACGCGGCGAGGTTAACAAATCGTGGGCGCGCGACTCTCCCCCTTTCGAGCGTCGCTCGGCCTATGCTACCGCCCGTTTCCAAGGAGGCCCGGCATGCAAGGACGTGGGCTCACCGTCGTTATCGTTGGCATTTTTCTCGCGGTTTGCGCCGTTGTTTTGGGACTTTCGTTGTCGGGCAGCGACGACGAATCGACCCCCGCGGCCGCGTTGAGCGCCGCGGCGAGCGCGGGCCCGGGCGCGCCCCAGGGGCCGGCGGTCGAGATTTTGGTCTCGTCCTCGGATGGCAAGAAGGAGTGGCTCGAAGACGTTACCAAGGCGTTTCACGCATCCGGCGCAAGCGTGGGCGGCAAGCCCGTGCGCGTCACGCTGCTCCACATGAAGAGCGGCGAGTCGATGCAGAAGATCCTCGACGGCAAGGAGAAGCCCACCATTTGGAGCCCCGCGGGCGGCGCCTGGGTCGACCTGATCAACGGCACCTGGAAGACCCGCACCGGCAAGCCCTTCTTGGCGGACACCAAGCCCACCGTGATGAGCGGTCTGATCGTCGCGATGTGGGAGCCCATGGCGCGCGCCCTGGGTTGGCCCGACAAGCCCATTGGCTGGAATGACATCTTCAAGGTCGCCGCCGATCCCAAAGGTTGGGCAGGTTACGGCCATCCCGAGTGGGGACCTTTCCGTTTCGGCCATGGTCACCCCGACTTCTCCACCTCGGCCTCGCTGTCGGTCATCTCGTCGATTTACGCGGCTGCAGGCAAGACGAAGGGGCTTACCGCCGACGACCTGAAAGACCCCAAGGTGGTCGAGAAGGTCCGTTCGCTGGAGCGCAGCATCGTGCACTACGGCGAGAGCTCCAGTTGGCTCACCGAGCGCCTCTGCGTCAAAGGCCCGGCCTACCTCTCGGCGGTCACGCTCTACGAAGCCAACGTCGTGAAGGCGAACGACAAGTACAAGGCGCAAATGCCGTTCAAGCTGGTCGCCGTCTACCCGAAAGAGGGCACCTTCTGGGAGAACCACCCGACGGGCATCGTGGACGCCGACTGGGTCAGCGCGGAGCAGCGCGAGGCCGCCCAGAAATTTCTGACCTTCATGCTCTCGAACGAGCAGCAAATGAAGGCCTCCAACTACGGTTACCGGCCGACGGCCCCGGGGGTCGCCATCGGTGCGCCCCTCGACGCCGAGCACGGCGTGGATCCCAAGCAGAACGGCGACTCTGCGCTGGAGTATGTCAGCGACGACATCTTCCGCCGCGCCAACGAGCTTTGGCATCAGGTCAAGAAACACTCCACGGTGTTCCTGGCCCTCGATGTCTCGGGCTCCATGCAAGGCGAAAAAATGACCAGCGCCAAGAAGGGCACGGCGCAGTTCATCCGCGCGATGGAAAAGGACGATCAGGTGGCGGTGATCGCGTTCTCCGACAAGGCCCGGCTGCTCAAGCCGATAAGCTCTGTCCGAGACGTCGGTGAGAGCCTGGCCGCCCAGGTGGAAGGGCTCTTTGCCGATGGCGGAACAGCCATGTACGACGCCACGTTGGACGCCTTCGACGCCATCGACAAGGCCAAGAAAGACGACCCGGTGCGCCTGTACGGCATCGTGGTGCTGTCCGATGGCAAGGACACCGCGAGCAAGCACACGCTCTCCGATTTGCTCGACCGCATGCCCGAGACGGAGAGCGCCGACGGCACCCGCATCTTCACGGTGGCCTACGGCGACGACGCCGACGAAGACCTGCTCAAGAAAATCGCCGACCGCTCCAATGCCCGCTTTTTGAAGGGTGAAGCGAGCAACATCGACAAGGTCTACCACCAGATCGCGGCCTACTTCTGAGCGCTGGCATGGCAAACAAGGACGCGCCTCCGCTCTCCACCTGGCTCTCCCCCGAGGGCCTGGTGGTGCTCGCCGCGGCCGGGACCACGGCGGCAGTCGCGTCCATGCCGCTTATCTTGATACCGGGCGTGTTGGCCTACGGCATCGTCACCGGTCTGCGTTTGACGCGCTGGAAGCAGGCGAAAACCGCGGCCGTTTGGCAGATCGAGCCGCCCGACGCGACGGATCTTGCCAAACCTTACCTGCAGCGGGTCAACGCGGTCTACGCCTTGGCCGACCGCATCCTTGCCACGATCCGTGACGCCGAGCCGGGCGTGCAGCAGATGCTGTCCGTCCCCGCGGACACCGTCCGCCACATCGCGCCCACGTCGCTCCGCCTTGCCAAGAAGCTGCAGGAGCTCGATCGCAACTTCATGGGGATCGACATGCGCTTGTTGGCCAAAGAAGAAGCGGACCTCGTGGCGCGCATCGAGCGCACCCACGACGAGGTCGCGAAGGCCGGTTTTTCAAGGGCGTTGGCGCAACAGCGCGAGAAGGTCTCGGCCTACCAAGAGCTGTCCAACCGGCGTGAGCGGGTGGAGGCCCAACTGACCAATGTGGTCTTGACCCTCGAAACGGTGGCAGCCCAAGTGCTGCGCATCAAGAGCACCGAAGAGGGCGGAGGCTCCGCCGAAGGAGCACGGATTGCGGAGGCGCTCGACGCGCTCTCCATCGAAGTGGGAGCCGCGGCCGAGACCGTCGACGAGACGGAGATGCCGCTGACGAACAAGGGACGACACGCATGATCGACAAGCGAAGTATTCTGACCCTGGGCCTCTTGCCGCTGCTCGCCGCCTGCGGGGCGGGGGCCGAAGCACCTGCGAAGGACCCTTCCACCGCGGCAGCTACGCCCGCTGCACCTACCCCCGCGACGACCGCCACGCCCGCTCCGCCTGCGGCGCCAGCCAAGCCCACGTTGATCGTGGTGGTCACCATCGACCAGTTTCGCGCCGACTACCTCTCACGCCTGGCGCCGAACTTCGCGGACAACGGGTTTGCCAAGCTGAAGCGCGAAGGGGCGTCGTTCACCGGACATTACGGCCACTACGCTACGTACACCGGTCCGGGACACGCGCTCATCCTCTCGGGCAGCTACCCCTACGTGAACGGCATCTCCACCAACAAGTGGTTCAACTACGCCGCCGACCGCTCCGAAGCCATGGTGTTCGACCCCAACGCCACGGTGATCGGCGCCGAAAAGACAGATCCGGACATGGACGTCTCACCCGCCAATTTCTACGGCTCGACCCTCGGTGACGAGCTGTGGATGTCGACGGGAGGGCGCTCGAAGACGGTGTCGATCGCGACCAAGGGTCGGGGTGCGATCTTGCTCGGCGGGCGCCACGCCAAAACCTACTGGATGAACGATGACACGGGCCTTGCCACCTCGTCGACCTACTACGGTAAGGATCTACCCACGTGGGTGAGCGCGTTCAACGCCAAGAAACCGGCCGACGCGATGTTTGGCAAGACGTGGGATCGCCTGCTCCCCCCCGAGGCCTACGTGTCCGGTGTCGGCGACGACGCGCCCTTCGAGGGTGGCTCCAAGGGCCTGGGGAAGACCTTCCCCCACAAGCTCGACGGCAAGCTCAAGGAGCCTGGCGCCGCCTACTACGAGGCGTTCATGATGACGCCCTTCGCCAACGACTGGGAGCTCGATCTTGCCAAGGCCGCTGTCGAGGCGGAGCAGCTCGGGCGGCGCGGTGTTACCGACGTGCTCGCCATCTCGCTGTCAGCCACCGATCTGGCTGGCCACGACTTTGGTCCCTTCAGCCACGAGGTGCAGGACATCGTGGTGCGCACCGACCGCCAGCTCGCCGCATTTCTGGATTGGCTTTGGGGCGCTGTAGGCAAGGACAACACGCTCGTCGTACTGACCGCCGACCACGGCGCAACGCCCGTGCCCGAACAGCTTGCGCAGGCGGGCTTCGCTGCGGGTCGTATCAAGAAGGCCACCATCAAAGACGCCATCGAGGCCGCGCTGAAGGCCAAATTCGGCGGTGAAAAATGGGTGAGCGGCCTGGAAGATCCGCACGTCTTCCTGAACCGCAAGCTCATCGCCGACAAGAAGCTCGACCCGGCCCTGGTGCAACAGGTGGCCGGCGAAGCGGCCGCAGCCATCCCTGGGTTTGGCGGTTACTTCACGCGCGACCAACTGCTCCGCGGTCAGGTCCCCGACTCCAACCTGGGAAGGTCGATCCTGCGCACCTACTTCGGTCCCCGCGGCGGCGACGTAGTGATGTGGACCTTGCCCTTCTATTTCTGGGGCAAATATGGCGAAAAAGACCAGGGTTCCACGCACGGTACCTTCTACAGCTACGATACCGAGGTGCCCGTCATTCTGATGGGCGCCGCCGTGAAGCCCGGTCGCTACGGCGTGCGCGAGATGGTCGATCTTGCCCCGACCCTGTCTTACCTCCTCGACATCGCGCCCCCCGCGGGCAGCGAGGGCAGCGTCGTCCCCCTCTTCCGCGAATAGCGCGGGTAGCAACGAGAGAGCGCCGTGCCGCGCGTTGACAGGCCCATTTTCCGCCGGTTCATTCCGCGTTTTCGCGAGCGCGCGGCGGCCCACGCGCGGGCCGGCGGGGCCTCGGTCATCGCGCGGGACGACAGCCGCCTGGAGCTTTTTCTACCCACCGACGCGACCGGGCGGATCAGCGAGCTTGGCCTCTGGGCTCTGTTGGCCATCGAGCAGAAGCGCTGGCGTCGTCTGACAAGCGGCCCCGAAAAGGGCCTCGCCACGGCCCTTGTGACGGGGGACTTCGTGGAGGTCGTGCTCGACATGTGCGAGCGCGACTCGGTCCATGAGGGTCCCACGCGCGCCGTCGACTTCGACTGTTTGGCCTGCGGTGCCTGCTGCCAGGAGGCGAACGTCGAGCTCGACGCGCCCGATCTGGCCCGCTGGAGCGACGCCGGTCGCGACGAGCTGGCTGCGTCGCGCTACGTGATCCGCCGCAAAGATGGCAAGGTGGTCCTGCGCTTCGCGAAGGACGGCCGCTGTCAGCACCTCGGCCAGGACAACCGCTGCGCCATCTACGAGCTGCGCCCGGACAACTGCCGCGCCTTTCCGGTGGGCAGCGAGTGCTGCCTGGCGGCCCGCGAGCAGAGCTTCGGCTGGATCGACGTGTGAGATTAATTCGTTTCAGC